>DGRT01000141.1:6998-8241 GCA_002391105.1 Lachnospiraceae bacterium UBA4381
CCATCACCTATCATTATACAGGAGCGACCTGCCCTATGCTCTTCCTCAACAAAAGCAGCTTTATCCTCTGGAAGCACCTGAGCTCTCACTTCATCTACTCCCAGTTCTCTTGCAACACGCTTTGCCACCCTGTTGCTGTCACCAGTAAGCATAACCACTCTAAGTCCCGAAGCTTTTAATTTCTGAATAACTTCCTTAGCTTCTGACTTAACCGGATCATCTATCATAATAGCCGCCTTAACTTTACCCCCGATTGCCATATAAAGATGAGAGTATTCATCAGACAAATTCTCAAACTTTTCCTTCTCACTGTCCGCAATAATGCAGCCTTCGTCCTCAAATACAAAATGATAGCTTCCGATAATAACCTTCTCCCCATTTATAGAGCTTGCGATTCCATGAGCAACTACATACTCAACCTTGGAATGCTTTTCCTCGTGGACAAGACCTTTTTCCTCTGCTGCCTTTACTACTGCATTTGCCATACTATGTGGATAATGCTCTTCGAGACATGCCGCAAGACGTAACATTTCATCCTTTTCTGCTCCGTCAAATGTAACTATATCCTTCACAGATGGGCAGGCATAGGTTAATGTACCTGTTTTATCAAATACTATCGTATCAGCTTCTGCAACCCTCTCAAGAAACTTTCCACCCTTTACTGATATATGATGCTGCCCTGCTTCCCTCATAGCCGAAAGAACTGCTATAGGTATTGACAGCTTTAGCGCGCAGCAATAATCAACCATAAGTATAGATGTCGCTCTTGTTGCATTTCTCGTAAGAAGATACGTAAGCGCAGTGGCACCCAGTGTATATGGAACGAGTCTGTCCGCCATCTTAAATGCATTCTCCTCCGCAGTTGACTTAAGCTTCTCAGACTCTTCTATCATCTGA
The DNA here is from genome assembly GCA_002391105.1 of Lachnospiraceae bacterium UBA4381. GTDB lineage: Bacteria > Bacillota > Clostridia > Lachnospirales > Lachnospiraceae > Eubacterium_Q. The sequence continues at coordinate 7,896 of DGRT01000141.1, forward strand.
GTTATACGGTCATACTGTCCTGAGCCCTGAGTCTTCTTGACAGAAACCTTTATCTCACCTTCTTCAAGGACTGTTCCGGCATATACATATCCGCCAACTTCTTTATGTACAGGTAAGCTTTCTCCGGTAATCGATGCCTGATTAATCTCAGCCACACCGTCTATGATGACTCCATCAAGAGGGACCATATTTCCTGTTCTGACAACTATGGTATCGTCCAGATTTATATGATTAATATCAACCAAAATTTCTTCGCCATCCCCATCTACCTGCCATACTTTATCCACATTTAAAGCCATGGCACTCGCAAGGTCTGCAACTGATTTCTTTCTGGTCCATTCATCCA
>DGRT01000134.1:0-5258 GCA_002391105.1 Lachnospiraceae bacterium UBA4381
AGAGCAGTAACCTGTGTAGGAATCATCATGATTGCAAGAATAAATGTAAACATAAACTTCTTCAACTTGAAATCATATGCATGTATAGCAAACGCTGTCATTGTTGAGAAGTATGTACTAAGTCCGGCTGTGCAAAGAGAAATAATCAGACTATTTAAAAGTCCTCTAACAATAGGGAGGTTACTATTATGGAACAAACTGTATATATTTTTTCCAAGATATCCACCAGGGATAAGTGTAAAACCTCTCTTAAGTGCTGCATTAGATCTGGTAGCATTAATAAAAAGTACATAGAACCAAAACAGACACATTATAGTAATTATAATGAGGACTACATAAGCGATAACTCGTCTGGTATGGATAGCCACACCGGATGTTTTCTTTTCTTCCATGTCACGTCCTCCTTACTTTTGTGATGACTGATTAAACTTAAATACTATAAGACTAAGAATACCAGTTATAATGAACAGCATAACCGAAAGTGCACCACCCATACCATAGTTCTTACTATACAGATGCTTATTCAGGAACATAATCAGTGTAAGAGTTGTTCTGGTAGGACTACCCTCACCATTAGTAAGTATCTGAGGTACGTCGAACATCTGAAGACCACCGATAAGAGATGTAATCATAACAAATATAAGGATAGGTCTTAAGATAGGAAGTGTAATTCGGAAAAATATCTGTGTAGATGTAGCACCATCAACCTCTGCTGCTTCATAGTATGATGTATCGATACCAAGCATACCGGCAAGAAGAAGTATGGTAGTATTACCAAACCACATAAGGAAGTTCATAAACGCAACAAGCCATCTTGCACTAGATGTATGAGAAAGGAACTTATATGGCTCACTGATGAGATGCATATTCATCAGCATTGAGTTGATAGGACCTGAATCTGAGAAAAGTGCAAAGAACAGCATGGCAAATGCTGATGCCATAATAAGGTTTGGCAGATAGATAACTGACTGGAAGAATGGACGACCCTTCAGACGAAGTGATGGATCTGAGAACCATGCAGCCAGTAAAAGCGATACTACAATCTGTGGAATGAAGCCCATGATCCACATTATCATAGTATTAGCAAAATATTTAAAAATCTCACCGCCGGTAAACAGTGATTTGTAATTTGCAAGTCCAATAAATGTTGGTCCAACTTCGGTAAGACCGTTTTTGAAGTAATGTTCAAAGAAACTGTTGTATATTGTAGAAACCAGCGGAACAAGCTGGAATGCAATGAATACTACAACAAAAGGAATTAAGAAGAAATACCCCCAACGGTTAAAGCGAACAACATTTCCGTTTTTCTTATTCATTCTGCTACCTCCGCTCTACCTGAATTTGATAGTGTATGTTTTAGGTTTAAAAGTATTACTGTTTAAGTCAATTAAAGCGTGCCTCTCGGTATGCCCAAGGAGGCACGCATTAATTTTATTGATTACATTTTAGGTCTGTGAAGACCCTCTCAGCAATAGCTCAGAATGAACCTTAGTGTGTAAGCTCTGGATACTTCTCTGATACTGACTGATAGAAAGCATCAAGTGCTTCTTCATATGTCTTGTGGTTGCCTTCGAAGTAATCCTTCATAGCTGCCTGGAATGACTCTGTACATCCCTGATCATACTCAGAAATGTTAGACTTGTCGATCTTGTCAGCTCCTGCACAGAACATATCAAGTGCATTCTGTCCACCAAGTACAGCATCGCCGTAGCTTGTATCAGCTGCCATAGCTTCCATAGCTGGCTTGTTGTTAACGAAGTCGTTATCATCCTTAACGATACCAGTCATGATATCAGTATCTGTTGTAAGCTTTCTCATGATATCAGCAACAAGTGCTGGGTTATCAGTTCCGTTAGCTGCACAGATCCATGTACCACCCCATGAGAATCCCTGAGGTCCTGTTGTAGCTCCCCATCCACCTGCATGTGCGATAGAAGCTTCATCATCTGCTGCCATACAGAAGTCGATCAGCCAAGCTGGTCCAAAGTAGCAGAATACCTTTCCATCTGGGTAGAATCCTGCACTCCAGTCATCGCCCCAAAGGTCGCCTGTACCTGTGTAGCCTGCATCTACCTGCTCCTTAGACATATCAACCCACTTCTTGATGTTGTCGTCGATTACGATCTTTCCATCAACAACCCAAGGTGAAGAAACGTTATCTGAGAATACACGGAATGTATCGTTTGCTGTAGCTGTGATCTTGTATCCAGCATCCTTCAACTTAGCAGCAGTCTCGTTGAATGTATCCCAGTCCTTAACAGCTTCCTGAACTGTAGCAGGATCGTCAGAACCAAGAACCTCTGTAGCTGCTTCTCTGTTGTAGATAAGAACACCAGGACATCCCTGCCATGAAACACCCTTAAGGTTTCCATTAGAGTCAGTAACGATATCCTTTGTGTACTGATACTGATTAGCAAGTTCATCATCTGTAATTCCAAGGTCTGCAACTGGCATAGCAAGCTCAGTATTTACATACTTAAGAGCGTAGTCAGCTTCAACAAGGAAAAGGTCAACCTTATCATCATCTGCTGCATCAGCATTCTCTGGAAGTACAGCATCAAGGTTGTTCTGGTAAGCGTTGTCATCTGAAGGAGTTACTGTAAATTTAACTTCGATGTCGCCGATCTTACCACCAGCAGTAGCATCATCAGGATCGTTAGGAACGAAACCTGGATAATGATCTCTCAGACGACGAGCAAACTCATCGTTCCAGCACTGGATGTTAAGAACCTTACCATCTGCTGAAAGATCAGCCTCTGCAGGTGCTTCAGTTGTCTCTGCATCATCTGCAGGTGCCTCTGTGTCCTCTGCATCATCTGCAGGTGCCTCTGTGTCCTCTGCAGGAGCTGCTGTTGTAGCCTCTGCCTCTGTTGCTTCTGTTGTGTCTGCAGAATCACCACCACATGCTACAAGTGAAAGACCCATAGCGAGTGCAAGTGAAAGTGCCATTGCCTTCTTGAACTTTTTCACAAAAAAACCCTCCTTTTGTTTCTTTTGTATTTGTGTGTGTCCTTTTGATACTTCTTACGACTCCTACTCTCCGTCCTTATAATCAGAAACCCGAGATTTCTAAAGCCAATTCTGAAAAATACTTGTCATATTCAGTATCTTTTTGGCATTACTTTCTTGACCATCTGGTCTCCAAAGTATTCATTTCGTTGCGGTCCCATCCGCAACATGAATGTATTATAGGTCATATTAAACAATAATGCAAGCATTTTTTTTGGGTTTTTTTAGTCATTTTGTGCAACTTGCCCAACCGGTTTCATCATTCTCCATTTTTGTATTTCCTCTTGCCTCTCATTCTCAGCTTGAACGGATTTCTGAAATAGACTATAATCAGAATCCAGTGTAGATGAATATGTTATATCATACTCTTAATATCATCACACTATGTTTATTACATTTAATGCCCACGGAGGTAGGATTTATGCGTCAGATGGTAGATGAACTAAAAGAAAAGCCCCAGGACAAAAAAACCGATGATCGTCTTGAAGAGCATTCCATGTCCCGAAAGCAGCGTAGAGCTTATAAAAAACAAAAACTTCTTGAAACCACAGAAGGCATGTCAGACTCTGAAAAAAGAAAGTATCTTCTATATTATTACAAAGAAAGGATAATATTTGCCGTTATAGCCCTTATAGCCATAATCGTAATATCCAGAACTCTTTATAAGAATTCCAGACCAACGGTTTTATCCTATGTAGTAATAAACTGCGCTGACCAGTTCAACTTCAATGCAGATGCCATAGATCAGTACGCTAAAGACATCGGAAAGTTCGATGGATATCAGTTACATGGCGATACAAATGTATATGCCAAGAAGGAAGAATATTCCCAGGAATATGAATATAACCCAAACAGCCAGAAATACATTGCCTTCCAGACCATGGCCACCGCAGATTACTACGATGTGGTCATCACCAATATGGAGGGAGCCGTTTATTGCGGAAATATCGATATCTTCTATCCTCTGGATACCTATCTGGACGAAGCTCATTACAATAAGATCAAAGATCGTATCGTCATCCTTAAAAATATGGATCAAAAGGACAGCCAGCTTGCAATAGATGTATCTGATGTTCCCTTTATCAAATCTCTCAGACTTGGATATGATGATGTATATATCGGCTTTGCAGGTGATACTGAGAGAAATCATGTAGCGGTAAATGATTTTATAGATTACCTGTTCCCATAATCTTTCATACAGAGTACAGACTATACACGCATAACACAGTCTATACATAGCACAGACTACCCCCACAGAATACAGTCTATACATAGCACAGGCTATTCTCACAGAATACAGTCTATACAAAAAGCTTTCTCTCCACAAAACCATGAAGAGAAAGCTTTTATTTATCTTAATTTATTCAGTTCATTATCTATTCCATATCAGTTCACATCGTAATTCATAACCTGACGCTTACGGGCAAGCTCATCATTTTCCAGATATTCATCATAGGTACACTGCTTATCAATAAGTCCGGCATCTGTAAGCTCCATAATACGGTTAGCCGTAGTCTGAATAAACTGATGATCCTGACATGCAAAGAGCACAACTCCGGGGAACTTGATAAGTCCATTATTAAGTGATGTGATAGCCTCCATATCCAGATGATTGGTAGGCTCATCCAGAATCAGGACATTTGTTCCCATGATCATAAGCTTGGACAGAAGACATCTTACCTTCTCTCCTCCCGACAGAACCCTGACCTTCTTCACTCCGTCCTCGCCTCTGAAGAGCATTCTTCCCAAGAATCCTCGTACATAGGTAGCATCCTTTTCCTCTGAGAACTGAGTCAGCCAGTCCACGATCACAAGATCATTATCGAATTCCTTGGTATTATCCTTAGGGAAGTAGCCCTGAGAAGTGGTAACTCCCCACTTATACTCTCCCTCGTCCGGTTCCTCTTCGCCGGCAAGGATCTTGAAAAGCATTGTAGTAGCCTGAGTCTTAGGTCCGACAAATGCTATCTTATCTTCTCTTCCTACCACGAAGGAAATATCATCCAGAAGCTTTACGCCATCAACTGTCTTGGAAATATGCGAAACCGTCAGCACTTCATTTCCTATCTCACGATTAGGTCTGAAATCAATAAACGGATACTTACGGCTGGAAGGCTTGATCTCCTCAAGCTCGATCTTCTCTAGAGCCTTCTTACGTGATGTAGCCTGCTTTGACTTGGAAGCATTGGCAGAGAAACGTGCTATAAATTCCTTAAGCTCCTTTATCTGCTCTTCCTTCTTCTTGTTGG
>DGRT01000134.1:5314-13505 GCA_002391105.1 Lachnospiraceae bacterium UBA4381
GCTTCCTTCATCTGACGGATCATAAGCTGACTGGACTCGTACCAGAAATCATAGTTACCTGCATATATCTGAATCTTACCATAATCCAGATCAGCAGTATGAGTACATACTTTATTCAGGAAATATCTGTCATGGCTGACAACTATAACTGTATTCTCAAAGTTAATCAGGAATTCCTCCAGCCAGGCAATAGCATCTAAATCCAGGTGGTTGGTAGGCTCATCCAGCAGAAGTACATCAGGATTACCAAAAAGCGCCTTGGCAAGAAGCACCTTAACCTTAAGGCTGTCCTCCAGATCTCCCATCTGCATATAATGATACTGCGTATCAACACCAAGTCCATTCAGAAGCGTTGCTGCATCGACCTCAGCGTTCCATCCGTCCATCTCAGCAAACTCCGCCTCAAGCTCAGAAGCTCTTACTCCATCTTCATCAGAAAAGTCTTCCTTTGCATAGATAGCATCCTTTTCCTTCATTATGTCATACAGCCTCTTATTACCCATAATAACTGTATCCATAACCGGATACTCATCATATTTAAAATGGTCCTGTTCAAGAACAGACAGTCTCTCCCCCGGATCCATAGTCACATCACCTGTTGTTGATTCCAGTTCTCCTGAGAGTATCTTCAGGAAGGTTGACTTTCCCGCACCATTTGCACCGATCAGTCCATAACAGTTCCCCGGTGAAAATGTGATATTTACCTCCTCAAACAGAGCCTTCTTTCCGAATCTCAGTGATACATTATTTGCACTTATCATATCTTTCTCTCCTCGTATAATCTGACGTTTCCGTCTGGGGAACATTCCCTCCGGCAAAACAATTTATCCCATATACAGCCATTAGTCAAGCTCATCTATGAGTTTTTCTATAAGTCTTTTCTTACTATAGACATCATATCCCAGCATGAAGATATAAAGCATCTGTTTCAGCCTCTCATCGTCCATATCCGAAAGCTTCTTCTCAGTAATCTGGGATGCTTTTATAACACTTTCTTCAATATTAAAATACTGGGTTTTCTCCATTTCAAAGGTTTTCTGATATATATCATAAAGCATGTCATCAGTTATATCTTCTTTCATAAGGGGTTCCATGAGTTTTAATATGTCACTGATGCTCATAACATTTTTCATATAATAAATATATATCAGAAATATAAGATGCTTTCTGGAATATCTTTTCTTTACAGGCGGAGGCATCATCTTGTTCTTGGTATAATTATTGATCATGGTCTTCGTCAGAGTTTTTTCCTCCTCACTGCGAAGGTTGCTGCGAAGATGCTCCTCCATAAAGGAAGTCACCTGCTCCATGAACATCTCTTCATCCGGAATATCCTCCGGAACTATAAAATCCAGACTGAGCTTCTCCCTTATTTCTTTTTTATTGTCTTTAGGATCTTTCATTGATTTATCACTCAAGCTTTCCACGGTTCCTTTCTTATCAGTAAGGTCACTCTTCTTTCTCTTCCTGATCATTTGGCTCAACATAAAGCTCAACCCGTTCAATACGATTCTTCACGAATGACAGGCATTTGATCGTTACATTATCTGTTTTAACTATATCTCCCTCTTCCGGAAGCTTATCCAGCAGTTCTATCATCAGACCGCCTATTGTGTCATAATTCTCAGATTCAAGAGAAGCGCCAATGATACCACTAAGATCATCAAGTCTTGCTGAACCATCTACATCAAAATGGCCATTTCCAAGATCGCGGATATTCTCATTTTCACTTTCATCATATTCGTCTCTGATTTCTCCCACAATTTCCTCCACAAGGTCCTCCATGGTTATAAGACCAGCCGTGATACCATATTCGTCCAGAACTATACACATAGTTACAGACTTGCCCTTCATATCCTCAAATATCTTCGCCGTCTTCTGATACTCATATACAAATACAGGCTCTCGCATGATATCCCGTACATTTATCTCTCCCTGACCGGTTCTGATTCTGGTCAGCAGCAGATCCTTCACATACAGGATTCCAATAATATGATCCCTGGACTGCTCATACACAGGAATCCTCGAATAGTTTTCCTCCTGTATAATATCCAGAAGCTCCTCGTAGGGCGCCTCCACATCAATGCAGACCATATCTGTTCTTGGAATCATCACATCCTTGGATACCGCATCTCCAAAATCCACCACACTTCGGATCATTTCCTTTTCAGAATCCTCGATAACACCCTCTTCACTGCTCACATCAACTATCTTAAGCAGCTCACTCTCTGTCATCTGGTCAGGATTCTTATCCGGATCAACACGGAGTATCCAGAATATTCCTCTGCAGATCTTATCGAGCAGCCATATAACCGGTGTGAGAATAAACATCAGTATAAATACAGGTCTGGAAAATATAAGTGATAAGGTAAGATTATTAACTGATGCAATAGTTTTCGGCGTTATCTCTCCGAAGATAAGCACAAAAAATGTAAGCAGACCTGTAGCATATCCTACAAATCTGCTTCCAAAAAGATTAGTACAAAGCACTGTTGCCAGAGCAGATGCCGAAATATTAACGATATTATTTCCTATTAAAATAGTAGAGAGAAGCTTCGAAGAATCCTCTCTCATCTTTATAACTCTTGTCGCAGCGCGGGCTCTTCTGCCGCCCTCATCCACAACAGTCCTGAGCTTATTCAGACTCACAGTAGTAAGTGCCGTTTCTGCCGACGAGAAAAATCCCGACAGCACCAGCAGTATTACAAGCGTTACCAGCTCTATAATGACACCGGGGTCCACCAGCTATATCACTCCTTTTTATCATCTATATCAGAATCCGGATCCTTCTTAATCCCCATTCTATCAAAAACAAAATCACAACTGCCATTTCCATAGCTAAGAAATCTGTTTACCCTGCTTATAGTCGCAGTTGATGCACCGGTTTTCTTTGCTATCTCTATATATGTATTATTCTGATGCAGAAGCTTCGCCACTTCAAATCTCTCAGCTATCGAAAGTATCTCATTGGCAGTACAGATATCTTCAAAAAAACTGTAGAACTCTTCTCTGTTCTCAAGTGTCATAATCGCATCAAACAAATCATTTACAGCTTCCGTCTTAATGGTTTTCGCCATCTCCTAACCCTCTCTATCTGGCCGGCTCTTTCTGAATCCATACAGCCACATCGCCCCTGTTTACGTAGAATTCACCACATCCATATTCATCTATCTTGATGTTATACTTTGCATTACCCATAGCATCAGAGAAATGCTTTCCTGCAAACTTCTGACCGACATACATTCTCTTGGTTCCGCCCTTGCCGTCAGATATAACTACAGCAAGTCCGGAATCCTTATGCTCATCATCACCCTCTCTGGTCCAGCCGATACAGTCCGGATCATCGAAATAATCATGCTGGATTCCATAAGCCCTGGTCTTACGAAGCTTCATCAGCTTATCAAGAAGAGTCTTCTTGGATTTAACCTTATCATGCGGAATCCCCTTATAATCTCCATAAAATACACATGGATAGCCTTCCTGTCTCAGAAGGATTATAGCATATGCCATAGGCTTGAACCAGTCCTCAACAAAGGACTCCAGACTCTGCCCCGGCTGTGTATCATGGTTATCAACAAATGTAACTGCCTTTACCGGCTCTCTGACCATAAGTGTATTATTCAGTATGGTTCGGAGATCATATGCTCCGCCAGCCTTGGAGCAATGATACAGATTATAATGTAGAGGAACATCAAAAAGCGACGCCTCCAGTCTTATCTCATCAAGATAATGAAGAAGCTTCCCTACATCTCCACTGAAATATTCTCCAACAGTAAAGAGCTCTTTTCCGGTCTGTTCTCTTACCGTATGAAGAAAATCTCTATAGAAGGATGCAGGTATATGCTTAATGGCATCCAGCCTAAGTCCATCTACACCGGTAGTTTCGATGTACCAGACTGCCCATCTGACCAGCTCATCATAGACCTCTCTGTTCTCAAAGTCTATGTCCGCTCCCATCAGATAGTCATAGTTTCCTTTTTCTTCATCAACCTCTTTACTCCATTCTTTTCCTGCAAACTTAAAAATTGACTTTTTAAGATTATCCTGATCCCAGTCTATTCCGTCAAAATGAGTCCAGTTCCAGGTAAAATCAGAATACTTGCCTTTTCTGCCGGGGAATGTAAACTTAGTCCATGCTCCTATAGTCTTTCCCTCTCCAATCATCTGGTATCTGTTATTATCATTAAACTCATTTGCAGAAACCTCTTCAACCTCATCAGCACCCATCTTGTGATTGAGAACGATGTCGGCATATACATTTATTCCGACAGCATGAAGAGCCTCTATCGCATCTATATACTGTTTTTTGGTTCCATACTTGGTTCTTACAGTACCCTTCTGGTTGAACTCCCCAAGATCATACAGATCATATACGCCATAGCCTGTATCCTCTACTCCTGCAGCCCCCTTATATGCCGGTGGAAGCCAGAGGGAAGTAACTCCAACCTTAGCAAGCTTCTGGGCATCCTTCTTAAGTGAAGCCCAAAGAGCCGGCTCGCTTTTCATATACCACTCAAAATACTGCATCATCAAACCATTATCTACCATTTCAGCCTCCTGTAAGTTGAACTCTACCAAATCAGTTGTGATACAACCTCTGATTATACATGAATTTATTTTTATCTTCAACAACTATCGATTTTTCAAAGAAAAGATGATATACTAGCGTTGCTATTTATGGTATTCTGAGTTAACCATGAATAGAAGCATACATCGCTGACATATGAGATATTTCCATAGGAGGCTCAACTTGAGAACTATATGCACTAATCCGGAAATAATAAAGCTTGTATATAAATACGGCGCAGACATAATCGATGATTCAAGGTTTGAGAAGGAAAAGGCGTTCATACAGCATGGCTCCACAACTACTCATCATCACTCTCTCGCTGTAGCATATGTAAGTGTTTATTTTGCACTGAGGAGCAAGAAGAATATTGATATGAGGAGTCTCATAAGAGGAGCTCTCCTTCATGACTACTTCCTGTATGACTGGCACGACAAGTCCGAGAATCATTCAGTTCACGGCTTCACCCACGCCAGACAGTCCCTTAAAAATGCAAGAAGAGACTTTCCCATCAACAGGACTGAAGCAGATATAATATTCTGTCACATGTTTCCTCTTAATCTAACCAGATTCCCAAGAACCACCGAGGGCAGAATAGTATGTATGGCTGACAAGCTGTGTGCCGGTGCGGAAACAGCTTCACTTGCGAACTTTGTTAATTACGAATACCGCCTTATAGCACTAAGGGACAGTTTATAAAAAAACGCCAACTGCTTATAATCATTCTGCAGCACAAACAAGATAATCTAAGTACAATATATTTATAATAGAATCCGCAGCCACTTAGGTCATGCGATCAAGGAGAGTATATCATGCCGGAATTTACCGCAAATACCGCAGCCAGAGAGATACATAAGCTTTCAGAGCTGTGCGAAAAAAGTAACAAAATAGACCCGGAGCTTTACGATGTATATCAGGTCAAACGAGGTCTCCGGGAGCCAAATGGTAAGGGTGTCCTTACCGGACTTACAGAGATTTCCACTGTAAACGGCTCCAGACAGGAAAATGGAGAGATCATCCCCATCGAAGGAGAACTCAGATACAGAGGAATCGACATCAGGGAGCTTGTCAAAGGATTTACAAACAGCCATCGTTTTGGTTTTGAGGAAACAGTATATCTGCTTCTCTTCGGAAGTCTTCCGAATCCACAGGAGCTGGAGAAATTCCAGGCACTTCTTGGCTTTAGCAGAAAGCTGCCCAACGACTTCATAGAGGATGTACTTCTCAAATCCCCTACCAGAGATATAATGAATGCCATGGCTCAGGCTGTTCTTGCCATGAATGCATATGATAAGCACGCCGATGATATATCCATAACCAATGTACTCAGGCAGAGTATCAATCTTATAGCTACTCTTCCTATGATCGGAGTATATTCATATCTGTCCTACAGACATTTTCTACAGCGAAGAGGACTATATATCCATAATCCAAAGCCGGAGCTGTCAACCGCAGAAAATATCCTGCGTATGATAAGACAGGATAAAAAGTATGATCCTGCCGAAGCTCTTCTGCTGGATATGGCTCTTATACTTCATGCCGAGCACGGCGGTGGTAACAATTCCACCTTTACTACTCATGTAGTAACCTCATCAGGAACTGATACCTACTCTTCCGTGGCCGCTTCGCTCTGCTCCCTCAAGGGTCCGAAGCACGGCGGTGCCAACATCAAAGCAAAGAAAATGTTTGATGATATAAAGGCAAATGTATCAGACTGGTATGATGATGAGGAAATAGCCGCTTATCTGAAAAAGATACTTTCCGGAGAAGCATTTGACAGATCCGGACTTATATACGGAATGGGACATGCAGTTTACACCCTGTCCGATCCAAGAGCCCAGATACTTAAAAAATACACCCTTGCACTGGCTGAAAAAAACGGACGTGAAAATGAGGCTCATCTATACAAAACCGTGGAAAGACTGGCACCTGAGATAATCAATTCCAACAAGCAGACTCATAAGCCTGTCTGCATAAATATTGATTTCTACAGCGGCTTCGCATACAGCATGATGAATATCCCGGAGGAGTTCATCACACCACTATTTGCTATATCCCGTATAGCTGGCTGGAGCGCGCACCGTATCGAGGAGCTGACAACCAAGGGAAGGATAATCAGACCTGCCTATATGTCAGTTGCCACAGATCAGGAATATGTTCCTATCACAGAAAGAAAATAAAAGCCTTCTGTCATGCAGCGCCTGAATACAAAACATTCTAATACAAAATATTACATAATAAAAACAAAATGGAGCAGTTTTGAAAACCGCTCCATTTTGTTATTTAATAACAGTTATTCATATCACTAAACCAAAGTATTTTCCAAAAACTCTTATTCTATACTTAGTATCAGTTCATTACTAACTATCAGCCAACTATCTTCTCAAGACTTGCCCTGATAGCCTTTATGAAGTCTTCAGTATTAAGAGTTGTAACATTTTCAAGCTCTGTAATAAGCGCTAGATCCTTTGTCATAGTGCCTGATTCGATGGTACTGATGGTTGCCTTCTCAAGCTTATCGGCGAATTCCATAAGTGCAGCATTGCCATCCAGCTCACCTCTCTTACGAAGTGCTCCCGTCCAGGCAAATATAGTTGCTACAGGGTTAGTGGATGTCTCTTCACCCTTCAGATACTTATAGTAATGTCTCTGAACAGTTCCGTGAGCTGCTTCATATTCATAGTAGCCCTTTGGTGAAACAAGAACAGAAGTCATCATGGCAAGTGAGCCAAATGCAGATGAAAGCATATCACTCATTACATCCCCATCATAGTTCTTGCACGCCCAGATAAAACCACCCTTGGATTTCATAACTCTAGCTACTGCATCATCAATAAGTGTATAGAAATACTCTATTCCGGCTTCTTCAAACTTTTCCTTGTACTCAGCATCAAATATTTCCTGGAATATGTCCTTAAAGGTATGATCATATTTCTTGGAAATAGTATCCTTGCTTGCAAACCATATAGTCTGCTTTGTATCAAGCGCATATGTAAAGCAGCTTCTTGCAAAGCTTTCGATAGATGCAGTAAGGTTGTGCATACCCTGAACTATTCCGGGCGCCTTGAATTCATGAACAAGAACAGACTCGGTAGAACCATCCTCCGCAGTATATACAAGCTCAACCTTTCCCGGTCCCGGTATCTTCATCTCACTTGCCTTATATACATCGCCATAAGCATGTCTTGCTATAGTAATAGGCTTCTCCCAGTTACGTACACAAGGAGTGATACCCTTCACCTGAATAGGAGCTCTGAATACAGTACCATCAAGAATAGCTCTGATAGTACCATTCGGACTCTTCCACATCTCCTTAAGGTTATATTCTTCAACTCTGGCAGCATTAGGAGTAATGGTAGCGCATTTAACAGCAACTCCGTATTTTTCCGTAGCATGCGATGCATCTACTGTGACCTGATCATCAGTTTCATTTCTATGCTCAAGTCCCAGATCATAATACTCAGTATTCAGCTCCACAAAAGGATTAAGAAGTTCATCCTTTATAAGCTTCCAGAGAATTCGTGTCATCTCATCTCCGTCCATCTCAACAAGTGGGGTGGTCATTTTGATTTTTTCCATGTTTTTTCCTCCTCGTATAATTAACGCAGTTCCAAAAGTCTCATC
>DGRT01000031.1 GCA_002391105.1 Lachnospiraceae bacterium UBA4381
GGTGGTGACGGCGGTACCTATGATATAGGTTTCCAGTCTCTTTCAGGAGCTATGGAACGTGGACATGATATGGTATATGTATGCTACGATAATGGTGCTTACATGAATACAGGTATCCAGAGATCCTCTGCTACACCTAGATTTGCAGATACAACTACCACACCTGTCGGTAAGGTCAGCACAGGTAAGGTTCAGTCACGTAAGGATCTTGCTGCTATCATGGCTGCTCACAATATTCCTTATGTTGGACAGTCAACCTTTACATCAGGTATGAAGGATCTTTATGAGAAGGCGGAAAAGGCTATCTATACGCCGGGCGCTGCATTCTTAAATGTTATGGCTCCATGTCCAAGAGGCTGGAGATTTGATGCGGCTGATATGGCAAAGATCTGTAAGCTGGCTGTTGATACCTGCTACTGGCCTCTCTTTGAGGTAATAGATGGCAAGTGGATTCTCAGCTACAAGCCTAAGAACAAGCTCCCTATAGAGGATTTCCTGAAGGAACAGGGAAGATTCAAGCATCTGTTTAAACCGGGTAATGAAGGACTGATTGAAGAGTTCCAGGCGGAGATAGACAGAAGATGGGATGAGCTTTTGAAGAAGTGTGAAGCATAGTTACTAATAATTCTTCGGTTTAATGACGGATAGCATGAACCTGTTTGATTATATTACTCCTGTTTGATCATATTACCAATGAGGATTAAGAAAATGAAGTATTATCTGGAAGATATAGAATCCGTCCTTAAGGAAAAGGATTCCAACAGACTTGGACTAAAGGAAGAGGAAGCTGCAAAAAGACTTGGAGAAATAGGTCCAAACAAGCTTGTCGAGAAAGAAAAGGAAAGCATATTTAAGAAGTTCCTTAATGAGATCTGCGAGCCTATGACTATAGTGCTTATAATCGCAGCCATTATATCTGCTATAACAGCAGTATTTTCACATGAAGGCTTTGCGGATGTATTTATTATCCTTGCGGTAGTTATAGTAAATGCAATTCTCGGAGTATATCAGGAGTCAAAGGCTGAGTCTGCAATAGCTGCCTTGCAGGAGATAGCTGCGGCAACCTCTAAGGTTATACGTGGCGGCGAGGTAAAGGTTATAGCTTCGGCAGAGCTGGTTCCCGGTGATATCATTACACTTGAAGCCGGCGATGCTGTGCCTGCTGATTGTCGTATCATAGAAGCTGCATCTCTTAAGGTTGAGGAAGCAGCGCTTACCGGTGAATCTGTTCCCTCAGAGAAAACCTCTGACACTCTTTCTACCGGCGGTGCATCTGATGTTCCGCTTGGAGACAGGGCAAATATGATATACATGGGTTCTTCTGTTCAGTATGGCCGTTGTAAGGCTGTGGTTACAGATACAGGAATGGGAACTGAGATGGGCAAGATAGCCGATCAGCTTTCCCAGGCTTCAGATGAAGAGACTCCTCTTCAGATAAAGCTGACAGAGCTTTCCAAGATTCTTTCGGTTATGGTACTTATTATATGTGCTGTAATATTTGCTATTAATATAATCAGAAATCTGGTAACAGGTCAGGGACTGGGCGGCGAATTCTTTATCAATACATTTATGATCGCTATATCCCTTGCAGTTGCAGCTATACCTGAGGGGCTTGCGGCGGTTGTTACGGTTCTTCTTTCGATAGGTGTTACCCATATGTCTAAGAATAACGCCATCATCAGAAGACTGACCGCGGTAGAAACTCTTGGATGTACCCAGATAATTTGTTCTGATAAGACCGGTACACTTACACAGAATAAGATGACGGTTGTAGAGCATGTAACAATAACAGATGGAAGTGTCGAGGTTGATAAGGATGCTGATGGAAAGCTGCTTCCTGATGATAAGCTTTCTGAGGATGGAAGAGTTCTGATACTTGGTATGGCTCTCTGCTCAGATGCTGAGTGGGAGACAGACAAGGCTGTTGGTGAGGCTACAGAATGTGCGCTTGTTACTGATGCAGCTAAGAATTCCATGGAGAAGCCAAAGCTGAAGGAAGCTTATAATAGAGTGGGTGAAGCTCCGTTTGATTCTCTTAGAAAGATGATGACTACCATCCACGAGGATCCAACCGGTGGATTTATACAGTTTACAAAGGGCGCTCCTGACTGTGTACTAAGCTGCTGCGGATATTATCTTATGGATGGTAAGATCCATGAGATGACCTCTGAAGTTATGAACAGAATCAAGACTGCTAATAAGGGCATGGCTGACAGAGCTCTCAGAGTACTTGCTCTGGGTTATCGTAAGTATGACAGTCTTACAGATGAGCTGACAGGAAGTGTTGCTCCTGAAGCGGTGGAAAAGGATCTCATTTATGTAGGTCTTTCGGGAATGATCGATCCTATCAGACCTGAGGTAAAGGTTGCGATAGGAGAGTGCCGTAAGGCAGGTATAAGACCTGTTATGATAACAGGTGACCACAGGGATACAGCAGTAGCTATAGCCAAGGAGCTTGGTATCCTGGATGGTACAGATGAAAATGGAAAGGCAGTTACCTACGAAGCTATTACGGGTGCAGAGCTTGAAGAGCTGTCCGATGAATACTTCATGGAGCATGTTGGAGACTACTCAGTATATGCAAGAGTTCAGCCTGAACACAAGGTTCGTATCGTAAATGCGTGGAGAAATAAAGGCAAGGTAACAGCCATGACAGGTGACGGAGTAAATGATGCTCCATCCATCAAGTCTGCGGATATCGGTGTTGGTATGGGTATAACCGGTACTGATGTAACCAAGAATGTGGCTGATATGATTCTGACGGATGATAACTTCGCTACTATAGTTTCTGCAGTAGCAGAGGGACGTCGTATATATGATAATATCAGAAAGGCTATACAGTTCCTGCTTTCATCAAATCTGGCAGAGGTTATCGCTATATTTATAGCCACCATTTTGAACTTTACTATACTTAAGCCGGCACATCTTCTGTGGATCAACCTGATCACAGACTGTTTCCCTGCTATCGGACTTGGTATGGAGGAGGCAGAGGCTGATACTATGACTCAGGCTCCTCGTAATAAAACAGATGGTATCTTCTCAGGTGGTCTT
This sequence comes from Lachnospiraceae bacterium UBA4381, assembly GCA_002391105.1. Classification (GTDB taxonomy): domain Bacteria; phylum Bacillota; class Clostridia; order Lachnospirales; family Lachnospiraceae; genus Eubacterium_Q. The sequence goes on from DGRT01000031.1 coordinate 3,052, forward strand.
GGATTCGATGTTGTATTCCAGGGATTTATTATAGCCGTTCTTACAGTTATTTCATACATCGTTGGACATTATATAGAAACAGGAAGCTGGGCAGTAGAGACTTCGGCAGATGGTATGACCATGGCTTTCCTGACACTTTCACTTATGGAGGTATTCCACAGCTTCAACCTTCGTTCCAGAAGAGCTTCAGTCTTCTCACTTAAGAAGCAGAATAAAACACTGTGGATAACACTGGCAGTATCACTTATACTTACTATTTCGATACTGTATATACCGGCTCTCAGGAATCTGTTCTCCTTCAGTTTCATAAGTCTGAAGGAATTCGGTATTGCGGTTGGAATAGCTATACTCATTATACCTATTATAGAGATAACAAAGCTTATACAGAGAAGCATTAAAAAGTAATTAAAAAGTCAGATGATGGTTGATATATCCATTCATCTGACTTTTTTATGTGACAGGGTGCCTGGTGACAAGGTGCCTGTCCCCCTGTCACTTGGTGACAAGGTGCCTGTCCCCCTGTCACATTATGAGATGTTTCGTACAACTCCGATAGAGATGTAGTTATCCATAAGTGCTTTCATATCGGTTTCTTCCTCAGGCTGGGGACTAAAGTGACCCTGAACCATTACCTTATAGCCGCCCTCCGGAAGCTTTTCGGTTTTGTTGTAGCTGTCCTTATAGAACATTCCTCTGGAGACCTTTCGGTTTCCGAGTATTCCCCTGCACTCTTCAAGTGTGCACTCCGGGAAGTTGACATTCCATATCAGTCCATAGTCCAGCTCTGTATCTATTATTTTTGGCAGAATCTCCGGCAGATACTTATCAGTAACTACATGTGTTCCGTTGTAACCCTCGGAAAATGCTATGGAAAGGCATCCCTGAAAGGCTCCCTCAAAGGCTGCTCCGGCGGTGCCGGAATATTGCAGGTCTGTTGCTACATTATAGCCGTTATTGATTCCGGACAGAACTATATCGGGCCGTGCGGGCATGATACCGACTGCCCCTACACGGACACAGTCGGCTGGAGTTCCGGAGCAGGAGTATGCTTCAACTCCCGGAATCTGTATATCATAAGGTCTGATCTCTATCTCTTTATGTAATGTAATACAGTGGGCTGTGGCGCTTCTTTGCCCGTCAGGGGCTACTACCCATATCTGCCCATATGGCAGCGCGGCCTTTACCAGTCTTATCAGACCATCTGAATCAATTCCGTCATCGTTTGTGATAAGTATTTTCTTCATGTGTTCTCCGTAAAATTTCTATAATTACGCTTTAATTTGCAAAAACGTTACCTGAGCTTTGAACTTTGTTTACTCGAATTTGTCAGCTACAAGCTTTAGGTTTTCGATAATAGGAAGGTGCTGAGGACATACGCCCTCGCACTGTCCGCAGGCTATACATTCACTCGCTTTTCCGAACTCCTTTGTAAGATTATCGTAATATTCACCCTGAGGTGTCCAGCCCTTGGATTCAACCTCCTGCATTTCTGCATTATATAATGAGAAATATCTTGGTATGTTGATGTTCATCGGACATCCCGGTGCACAATAAGCGCATCCGGTACAAGGGATGGCAATGTTTCCGTTGATTATATCAGTGGCATTTTTGATAAGCAGCTTCTCTTCGTCATTAACAGGTTTAAAGTCCATCATGTAGGAGGTATTATCCTCTACCTGACTGATGCTGCTCATTCCGCTGAGTACCATGAATACGTTATCGAGACTAGCGGCAAATCTTATAGCCCATGAAGGGATAGAGGCGGACTTGTTATAAGCCTTGAAAAGTGTTTCAACCTCCTCCGGTACATTTGCCAGAGTTCCGCCCTTAACCGGCTCCATTACTATAACCGGCTTTCCGTGTCTGGTTGCTGTTTCGTAACACTCTCTTGAACGTACCCCCTTGCTTTCCCAGTCAAGATAATTGATCTGGAGCTGAACATATTCAATCTCCGGATGATCAGTAAGTACCTTGTCCAGAAGCTCCGGACCATCATGGAAGGAAAAGCCGATATGTTTTACATCGCCGGAGGCCTTTTTAGCCTGAAGCCAGCTCCAGCAGTCCAGCCTGTCATAGACTTCCACCGAGTGGGAATTAACATCGTGAAGCCAGTAATAATCGAAATAATCAAGTCCGGTTTTAGAACGCTGTGTATTAAATATCTTATCTCTGTCATCCTTTGAATTAATAAAGCCAGAATGAAGCTTGGTGGTAAGCGTGAAGCTGTCGCGGTTATGTCTGGTAGTAAGAATATCCTTAACAGCATCCTCGCTTTTAAAATTACAGTACATCCAGGCTGTATCAAAATACGTGAAGCCTCTGTCCAGAAAAATGTCAACCATTTTACAGGTCTGCTCAATATCTACCTTGCCCGCATCTGAAGGATCCAGAGAAGGAAGTCTCATCAGACCAAAGCCCAGTTTTTTACCCATAATTGTAACCTCCTTTGATAATTAAATCCGTACTTTGCCGATGGTTTGATTTTAACATAAAAAAGAAACTAAACAAAGCTTCTTGCTGTAATTATATTACTTTTTTTCTTCTCATTATTCTCAAATAATGATAGAATAGGTAACGATTGCATAGCATAGATAATCAGACGGAAATTGTCTGGTGCATCGTAAACCGGTCTGTCAGGTTAAGCGGGCAGGCATCTGGTCCGGTTATTTAAGAATCGATGTACCGTGTAACAGCCTGCTGCATGAACGGTGCCGGATCTGATATCTGTCTGCTTTGCCGGGAATAATAATTAGTAAATAATAATTAGGAGGATTTATCATATGGTAAAGCTATACGAAACAGGTGCATACCTGGTAAATGGAAATGAGCTTGTAGCCGATAATGAAAATGTATCTGGTGAGCTCAGTTCAAGAGGTATCACTACTACTAAAGAGGAGGCTAAGAAGGGAACCATCGCTTATGGTATTCTGAACTCTCACAACACCTCCGGAAGCGAGGAGGATCTTAAGATCAAGTTTGATAAGCTGACCTCCCATGATATTACATTTGTTGGTATCATACAGACTGCCAGAGCTTCAGGACTTGAGAAGTTTCCTATCCCATATGTTCTTACAAACTGTCACAACTCCCTTTGTGCGGTAGGTGGAACGATAAATGAAGATGATCATGTATTTGGTCTTTCGGCAGCGAAAAAGTATGGCGGAATCTATGTTCCTCCTCATCAGGCAGTTATTCATCAGTATGCACGTGAAGAGCTGGCTGAGTGCGGTGCCATGATTCTTGGCTCAGACAGCCACACAAGATATGGAGCTCTGGGTACCATGGCAATAGGTGAGGGCGGCGGAGAGCTGGCTAAGCAGCTTCTTGGCAGAACCTATGATGTAAAGTCTCCGAAGGTTATAGCTATCTATCTTGATGGCGAGGTAACAAAGGGCGTTGGCCCTCAGGACGTTGCACTTGCAATCATCGGAGCTACATTTAAGAATGGTTATGTAAAAAACAGCGTTATGGAATTTGTCGGACCCGGTGTTGACAAGCTTTCAAGTGATTTCCGTATCGGAATAGATGTAATGACCACTGAGACAACCTGTCTTTCTTCTATATGGAAAACAGATGATAATACAAAGGACTGGTTTGATACTCACTACAGACCGGAGGCTTATAAGAAGCTAAGTCCTGCTGACGTGGCATACTACGACGGAGTGGTATATGTGGATCTTTCAAAGGTTCGTCCTATGATCGCGCTTCCGTTCCACCCTTCAAATACATTTACTATTGAAGAGTTAAATGCAAATCTCAGCGACATCCTTCATGACTGCGAGGTTCAGGGACGTAAGCAGCTTACAGGTGATGTTGATTTCAGACTTACAGATAAGATCAGAGACGGAAAGCTCTATGTGGAGCAGGGAATCATTGCAGGATGTGCAGGTGGCGGATTTGAAAATATCTGTGATGCGGCTGACATCCTGAAGGGACATTATATTGGAAATGATGAGTTCACTCTTGATGTATATCCTGCAAGTATGCCGATTATGATGGAGCTGGTGAATAACGGACGTGCTGCAGATATCATGAAGACAGGAGCTATAGTAAAGACTGCATTCTGCGGACCATGCTTTGGTGCCGGAGATACACCGGCAAATAATGCTCTCTCTATCAGACATTCAACACGTAACTTCCCTAACCGTGAGGGCTCCAAGATACAGAACGGTCAGATCAGTTCAGTGGCTCTTATGGATGCACGTTCAATCGCCGCAACTGCAGTGAACAAGGGCTTCCTTACACCGGCTACAGATATTGATGTTGAATACACAGGACCAAAGTATTTCTTTGATAAGTCAATATATGAGAACAGAGTTTATAATGGCTGGCAGAATGCAAAGCCTGAGGAAGAGCTTAAGCAGGGCCCGAATATCAAGCCATGGCCATCGATGCCTGCACTTACCGAGAATCTTGTTCTTAAGGTATGCTCAGTTATCACAGATCCTGTTACTACTACAGATGAACTTATTCCTTCAGGTGAGACTTCATCCTTCAGATCCAATCCTATCGGACTTGCAGAGTTCACTCTGTCACGTAAGGATCCGGAATATGTTGGCAGAGCTAAGGAGTTCCATGCAGTCGAGGTAGCTCGTGAAGAGGGAGAGCATCCTTGTCAGGTTTATCCTGCTATCAAGGAAGTGATGCCTGTTATCAAGGAAACCTTCCCGGAGGTAAATCATACCAATACAGGCTTTGGAAGTACCATCTATGCCATTAAGCCGGGTGATGGATCGGCACGTGAGCAGGCAGCTTCCTGTCAGAAGGTTCTTGGTGGCTGGGCAAATATTGCCAGAGAATATGCAACTAAGAGATATCGTTCTAATCTTATCAACTGGGGTATGCTTCCATTTATCATGGATGAAAATTCGGTTGACATAACTCAGGATAATCCATACGGACTTGAGAATGGAGATTACATTTTCATACCTGATATAAAAAAGGCTGTTGAAGAAAAGAGAGAGGTAATTAAGGCTTATATCGTAAATAAGGGTATGAAGGAAATGAGCCTTAAGCTCGGCGACCTTACAGACGATGAGAGAACTATCATTACCAGTGGATGCCTTATCAATTATTATCGTGAGAATTAGTTTTCAAATTAATTTTCAAACGGGTTCACGAATTAATTCTCTTTGAGAGAGAAATAGGATTCTGTAATTTTCTTCTGATGTTCTTTATATATCAGGGCAAATTTGCTAATATACCAATCAAAAGTGTTAGTGCTTTAGGACATCTTATGTAAGGAAAGGAGGAGATGGTATGAGCTATGGAACCTTTTGGGTGATAGTAGCTACGTTGGCTCTTGTGATAGAAATCATAACGTTGGGGCTTTCTACTATCTGGTTTACAGGTGGTGGAATAGTGGCCGCTATTATAGGTTATCTGGGTGGACCGCTCTGGCTTCAGGTGTTAGTATTTATCCTTGTATCAACCGTGCTTCTTCTGGCTGTTCGTCCTCTTGCTAAAAGTAAACTGGCAATAGGGACTGAGAAGACTAATATAGATACTTTGATTGGTCGGACCGAGAAGATCCTTACGACTGTTGATAATGGAGCCGGTACAGGTATGCTAAGGCTCGGTGATGTTGAGTGGCGAGCGGTATCTGTCGATGGAAGCGTTATTCCGGAAGGAACGCTGGTGGTTATTGATCACATAGAAGGAACGAAGCTTTTTGTAAGGCGGGAACTTGGTGATCTATAAAGATATTGTAACGAGCTGCATTTTATAGATGCAGTTTATGATATAGGTATGAAAGTACCTGATTTAACAAATGGAGGTTAAAGATATGCCAGTATTAATCATTATTTTAGTCATTGCAGTTGTTATACTTTGCAGTTGTCTCAGGGTAGTAAGACAGGCAAATGCGTATGTAATCGAAAGACTTGGAACCTATACGGCGACATGGGGGGTTGGTCTTCACATGATGCTGCCGGTAATCGATAAGGTTGCCCGCAGGGTTTCTCTTAAAGAGCAGGTTGCTGATTTCCCGCCACAGCCGGTTATCACAAAGGATAATGTTACCATGAGAATCGATACAGTTCTTTTCTATCAGATAACAGATCCTAAGCTTTACTGCTATGGCGTAGAGAATCCTATTGCTGCTATAGAGAATCTTACAGCAACAACTCTTCGTAATATCATTGGTGATCTGGAGCTTGACCAGACACTTACATCTCGTGAGACTATCAACTCCAAGATGAGAGCTACGCTTGACGATGCAACTGATCCATGGGGAATCAAGGTAAATCGTGTAGAGCTTAAGAATATCA
>DGRT01000163.1 GCA_002391105.1 Lachnospiraceae bacterium UBA4381
GCTATGATTAAGGCTGATGGCACAAAGGATAAGTCTAATCTTGGTGCAAATGCTATTCTTGCTGTTTCTATTGCAGCAGCTCGTGCAGCTTCAATCGCTCTTGATATTCCACTTTACAGATTCCTTGGTGGTGTACAGGGCAACAAGCTTCCGGTTCCTATGATGAACATCCTTAATGGTGGTGCTCATGCTGATAGTGCTGTTGATACACAGGAATTTATGATCATGCCTGTTGGAGCTCCTACATTTAAGGAAGGTCTCAGATGGTGTGCAGAAGTATTCCATAAGCTTAGAGCTCTTATCAAGGAGATGGGCGATGTTACTGCTGTTGGTGATGAGGGTGGTTTTGCTCCTAACCAGCTTAAGAGTGACGAGGAAGCTATCGAGAAGATTCTTGAAGCTATCAAGGCTGCAGGATTTGAGCCTGGCAAGGACTTCATGATTGCTATGGATGCTGCTTCTTCTGAGTGGAAGAGCGAAAAAGGAAAGGGCTTCTACAAGCAGCCTAAGTCAGGTAAGGAGTTCACATCTGATGAGCTTATCGCTCACTGGGAGTCACTTGTAGATAAGTATCCTATCATCTCTATCGAGGATGGTCTTGATGAAGAGGATTGGGAAGGCTGGCAGAGAATGACAGAGAAGATCGGAAACAAGGTTCAGCTTGTTGGTGATGATCTTTTCGTTACAAATACAGAGAGACTTGCAAAGGGTATCAAGCTTGGCGCTGGTAACTCTATCCTTATCAAGCTTAACCAGATCGGTTCTGTATCTGAGACACTTGAGGCTATCAAGATGGCTCATAATGCTGGTTACACAGCTATTTCTTCACACCGTTCAGGTGAAACTGCTGATACAACAATCGCAGATCTTGCTGTTGCTCTTAATACATGCCAGATCAAGACTGGTGCACCTAGCCGTTCAGAGCGTGTAGCTAAGTACAATCAGCTTCTTCGTATCGAGGAAGAGCTTGGAGCATCTGCTGTTTATCCTCAGATGGATGCATTCCATGTTGCTAAATAATATAGCAGAGTTTAGATTGTTTGATATTTAATTTTAGGTTTTGGCTTTTTTGGGTTTTTAGGTTTGGGAGATTTTAAGTAATGGGTACCGGTGTGTTTTTCTGTAAGTCAACTGCTGATGGAAAGCAGGTTATTGCTAAGAATCATAAGGATGCTGCCAATAAGTTTATAAATGAACTGTTAATGAATTGTTATAAGTTTAAGCTGAAAAAGGTGTCCGAGGGTACTGCCAAATCTGAACCGGACTTTTCTGTATCTGTAAATATGGTCGGAGAAGCAAGAACGATATATTTTCAGTACTCCAGTCTGAAGCCTAAAAATAGTATCTGATCTATATTAACGTCGGGAATTTGATTCCCGGCGTTTTTTTGTTGCACTTAATTCTGAGTGATGAAGCTGTTCGGTAATCTGTACATAGTCTTCTTATACTGATACCTTGATCTGATACTTATGCTTGATTTGATACTTATGCCTCAGAAGTCGGTTTTTTGGCGACATTTTTCGGTTATTTTGTTACTTGAGAAATAAAAACTTATAGTTTATTATCTTTTTGAAATCTTGTGGAGTCTTGTGAAAGAGGAAGAATTATGAGTGATACAAAGAAAGAAAAAGAGTCTAAAGAAGAATACAAGGGTTTTAGAGGCTTTCTTAAAAAGAAGGATATTGAGGTTTCCCTTAAAAGATATGGTATAGACGCTTTGGGTGCTATGGCGCAGGGACTTTTCTGTTCTCTCCTGATAGGAACTATTATTAATACCATTGGAACTCAGTTCCATATTTCGTTTCTAACCCAGACTGTTGCTACTGTTGCAGGAAATGATTATACAGTTGGAGGACTTGCCACTGCAATGAGCGGTCCTGCTATGGCGGTTGCTATTGCTTATGCACTAAAGTGTCCGCCGCTTGTATTGTTTTCCATGATTACAGTAGGCTTTGCGGCCAATGCACTGGGTGGCGCAGGTGGTCCGCTTGCTGTTCTTTTTATAGCTATAATTGCTTCTGAATGTGGCAAAGCTGTTTCTAAGGAAACGAAGGTCGATATATTGGTAACTCCTCTTGTTACAATAGGCGTCGGAATATTCTTCTCCTGGCTTTTAGCTCCATTTATTGGAAAGTTGGCAATGAAACTCGGTGATCTGGTAATGTTTGCTACGGAGCAGCAGCCATTTATTATGGGTATTCTTGTTTCAGTAATAGTTGGTATAGCACTTACGCTTCCTATTTCTTCTGCGGCTATCTGTGCTGCGCTTGGTCTTACAGGACTTGCAGGTGGAGCTGCGGTAGCGGGATGTTCAGCTCAGATGATCGGATTTGCGATTATCTCCTTTAAGGAAAACAGGTGGGGCGGTCTCGTATCACAGGGAATTGGTACATCCATGCTTCAGATGGGAAATATAGTGAAGAATCCTCGTATCTGGATAGCGCCAACACTTGCGTCAGCAATAACAGGTCCTATAGCAACCTGTCTGTTCCATCTTGAAATGAATGGTGCTCCTGTTTCATCAGGTATGGGTACCTGCGGACTGGTTGGACAGATTGGCGTATATACAGGCTGGGTAAATGATGTTGCTTCAGGGGCAAAGAGTGCCATCACAGCCTTTGACTGGGTAGGGCTTATACTTATATCACTTGTTCTGCCTGCTGTTCTTTCACTTATATTTGATAAGATACTCAGAAAGATAGGCTGGGTAAAGGATGGAGATATGGCTCTTCAATAAGAATAAACTTATGTATAAAGCTTTATATTTTTAAGTGTTTTTCCCATAGATATGGTCTCATGTCTATGGGATTTTTTGTTGTGTTAATAAGCCTAAAGTGTTATGATTAGAAACTGTTAGATTATAAGGTTATACGTATAAATGACAGTAGTAAATGATGAAACACTTTTGTTTTACTGAGTGTGGAGACTCGGAATATTTGGCTTTAGTTTTACAGAAAGGGATATTATGAACACTTTAGGATTTGATAATGACAAGTATCTCGATATGCAGTCCAAGCATATTAAGGAAAGGATAAGCGAGTTTGGCGGTAAACTGTATCTGGAATTTGGAGGAAAGCTTTTTGATGATTATCATGCCTCCAGAGTTCTTCCGGGCTTCAAACCGGACTCTAAGATCAGAATGTTGAAGCAGTTAAAGGATCAGACAGAGATAGTTATCGCAATTAAGGCTGGTGATATAGAGAAGAATAAGGTTCGTGGTGATATAGGTATAACCTATGACATGGATGTTCTCAGACTTATTGATGCATTTACCAATAACGGACTGTTTGTAGGCTCTGTCGTACTTACACAGTTTAAGGAACAGCCATCTGCACTTGCATATGAGAAGAAGCTAAAGGCGCTTGGTCTTAAGGTATATAGACATTATCCGATTGCCGGATATCCTTCTGATGTTCCTATGATAGTCAGTGATGAGGGCTTTGGAAGAAATGATTATATTGAAACTACACGCCCTCTGGTGGTAGTGACAGCACCCGGTCCCGGAAGCGGAAAGATGGCAACCTGTCTTAGTCAGCTCTACCATGAGCAGAAGAGAGGTGTGAAGGCGGGATATGCCAAGTTCGAAACATTTCCTATCTGGAATATACCTCTGAGTCATCCTGTTAATCTTGCTTATGAGGCTGCTACTGCTGATCTGAATGATGTAAATATGATAGACCCATTTCATCTTGAAGCATATGGTGAAACAGTTGTTAATTATAACAGAGATGTGGAGGTATTCCCTGTTCTTAAAGCAATGTTTGAAAAGATTTCGGGGGAAAGCCCTTACAAATCACCTACAGATATGGGCGTAAATATGGCTGGTTACTGTATAGTGGATGACGAGGCTTGTCGTAAGGCTTCCAATCAGGAGATTATCAGACGTTATTATCAGGCAATGTGTGACAAACGCAAGGGTGATGCAGGAGACAGTGCCATCCAGAAGATAGAGCTTCTTATGAAGAAGGCAGGAATATCTGTAGCCGACAGACCGGTTGTTGCTGCCGCAAATATAAGAGCTGAAGAAACAGGAAATCCTGCGGCTGCTATGGAAATGCCTGATGGAAGTATAATCACAGGAAAGACCTCTGTGCTTCTTGGGGCTTCCTCTGCGCTTATATTAAATGCGCTCAAGGTACTTGCGGGAATTGATGATAGTGCTAAGCTTATATCACCGCAGGTTATAGAGCCTATCATGGAGCTTAAGGTTACATATCTGGGGAATCATAATCCGCTGCTTCATATAGATGAGATTCTTATAGCGCTTTCTATAGAAGCAAATACTAATCCGGAGGCAAAGGCTGCCTATGCCCAGCTTCCTAATCTTGCAGGCCTTGAGGTTCATAGTTCTGTAATCCTGTCACAGGTTGATGTGGGTGTATTCAAAAAGCTGGGTGTTAATCTTACCTGTGAACCCAGGTACCAGACAAAGAAGCTGTTCCATACCTGATAGGTTGCCCGAGATTATAGGTTAAAGCTAGTAATAACAATAATAAATGTAATGGATATAATAGTGTAATATAACGATACGCTTTGTTGGTTTACATAATGTAATCAAAGAATAATAAGGAGAATAGCAGATTATGAAAGTATTATTAGTTGGTGGTGGTGGAAGAGAGCATGCTATAGCATGGGCTGTAAGCAAGAGTCCAAGATGTGAAAAGCTGTATGCTGCACCTGGTAATGCCGGTATAGCAGAGCTTGCTGAATGTGTGGATATATCAGTAATGGATGCTGAGTCTCTTGTCAGCTTTGCTAAGGAAAAGGGAGTTGATTTTTGTATAGTTGCTCCTGATGATCCTCTTGCTGCAGGAGTTGCAGATGCATTTTTGGATGCAGGAATCAAAACCTTTGGACCAAGAAAAAATGCTGCTATTATCGAGGCATCAAAGGCTTTTTCCAAGGATCTTATGAAGAAATATGATATACCATGTGCTGCCTCTGAAACCTTTGATGATGCTGATAAGGCTCTGGAATATCTGAAAACTCTTGATGCTCCTTATGTTATTAAGGCAGACGGACTTGCTCTTGGAAAGGGCGTTCTTATCTGTAATACTCTTCGTGAAGCTGAGGACGGAATAAAAGAGATCATGATTGATAAGAAGTTTGGCGATGCCGGAGATAAGGTTGTAATAGAGGAGTTTATGACAGGACGTGAGGTTTCTGTTCTCTGCTTCTCTGATGGAAAGACTATTCTTCCTATGACCTCTGCACAGGATCATAAGCGTGCCGGAGATGGTGATACAGGACTGAATACAGGTGGAATGGGTACATTTTCTCCAAGTCCTTTCTATACAGAAGAGATAGCTAAGTTTTGCGAGGAAAATGTATATAAGAGAACTATTTCAGCCATGGCAAGTGAAGGAAGAGAGTTCAAGGGTGTTTTATTCTGCGGACTTATGTTAACCGAAAAAGGACCAAAGGTTCTTGAGTTCAATGCCCGTTTTGGAGATCCGGAGGCTCAGGTTGTTATACCAAGAATGAAGAATGATATGCTGGATGTTATGGAGGCATGTGTAGATGGAACTCTGGACAAGATAGATCTTGAGTTTGATGATGGAGCAGCAGTATGTGTTATGCTTGCATCAGAAGGCTATCCTGTTTCCTATAAAAAAGGATATGAGATAACAGGTCTGGATAAGTTTAACGAGAAGGAAGGCTACTTTGCTTTCCATTCAGGGACTAAGTTCGCATTTAAGAGCGCTACTGATGGAGAACCGGAGAAGAAGGTGGTCGTTACGAATGGCGGACGTGTACTTGGTGTTACAGCGCTTGGATCAACTCTTCTTGAGGCAAGGGCAAATGCTTATAAGGCAACAGAGTGGGTTGATTTTGAGAATAAATATATGAGAAATGATATTGGTAAGGCGATAGATGATGACAAATAAAAACTATTCGAGGATTGCCAGAAAAGTACTGGATGATGCAAAAAGAATTGCTAACAGAATAGGAAATGATTATGTAGATGACAGACATATATTCCTGAGCTTATATACAGTTCATGAAGGGCTGGCATATAATGTTCTGTCTAAAAATGGACTGACTGAGGAAGATTTCAGACTGTTTGCCCTGAATCTTCATAAGCTGGGAAGATATTTTTCATCAGGCTATGAAACTTCCGTATATACGGATAGAGCAAAGGAAAGTCTTAAAAATGCTGCAGAGTATGCTGATATATTTGAAAGCTCAGAGGTTGGTACTGAGTATCTGCTTCTGGCAGTTCTTTTTGATGCTCATCCTGATATAGTGGATTTGCTGAACAGGAAGAATGTTTCTATCGGACGTCTTCTGCTGGAACCTCTAATCGCTGCCGGAGTAAGCAGGAATGATGCAGAAAAGTTTGTCAAGGATACATTTAACAGTAAAAAAGGGAAGGAAAGTGGCAAGCAGGGTTCTTCTATGCTTGAAAGATTTACCCGCGACCTGACAGTAGATGCCAGGGCAGGAAGACTTGATCCTGTTGTGGGCAGAAGAGCTGAGATAGAAAGGGTAAGTCAGATACTTGGGAGACGTACCAAGAATAATGCCTGTCTTGTAGGTGAACCGGGGATAGGAAAAACTGCTATAGTAGAGGGAATAGCTCAGCTTATTGCGAATGGAAATATAGCTGAAAGCCTTAGTAATAAAAGAATACTAAGACTGGATCTTTCCGGCATGATTGCAGGAACCAGATATAGAGGAGACTTTGAAGAAAGACTCAAGCTTACTCTGGATGAGCTGCGGGATGCAAAGGATGTCATCCTCTTCATAGATGAGCTTCATACTATTATCGGAGCCGGTGGTGCAGAGGGAACACAGGATGCGGCAAATATGTTTAAGCCTGCACTTTCCCGTGGAGAGCTTCAGGTTATTGGGGCGACCACTAGAGAGGAGTATAGAAAATATATAGAAAAGGATGCTGCCCTTGAGAGAAGATTTCAACCTGTGTCTGTAGAGGAGCCAACCAGAGAGGAGGCTTATGATATTCTCTTCGGACTTAGGGAAAGGTTTCAGGACTATCACGGTGTTACTATAACAGATGAGGCGGTTTACGCAGCCGTTGATATGTCTATAAGATATATCAATGACAGATTTCTTCCGGATAAAGCTATTGATCTGATGGACGAAGCCTGTTCAAGAGTTAAGCTTGGAGATATGAGCAGGATTGCTTTACAGTCTCAGGAGCAGGAAGAAATGAATAAGCTGCAGGAAGAGCTGGAGGAAATGCTTTCTGAGGGGAATATCAGGGAGGCAGAAAAGCTTAGGAAAAAGCTTGATAAAAGAAAAGAGCAGAAGAAAAAATCTGAGTATCTGGATCAGTATATAAAAGAGCAAAAGATCCTTGAAATAGGCGAGGATAGTATTGCTGAGGTTGTTTCGGTATGGACCAGGATTCCGGTAAGTAAGCTGACTGAGAAGGAACAGGAGATTCTTATGAAACTGGACAGCGAACTCCACAAAAGAGTTGTTGGCCAGTATGAGGCTGTAACTACTGTAGCAAATGCGGTAAAGAGAAGCAGGTCAGGACTTAGAAGCCCTGACAGACCTATAGGTGCATTTCTCTTTCTGGGACCTACAGGAGTTGGAAAGACAGAGCTTTCCAAGGCTCTTGCCGAGGTGCTTTTTGGAAATGAAAAGAGTCTGATAAGAGTAGATATGTCAGAATACATGGAGAAGCACAGCGTATCCAAGATGATTGGATCACCTCCGGGATATGTAGGATATGATGAGGGTGGACAGCTTTCTGAAAAGGTGAGACAGAACCCTTACAGTGTTATACTGTTTGATGAAGTAGAGAAAGCTCATCCGGATGTATTCAATGTTCTTCTTCAGGTTCTGGATGATGGAATAATCACTGATGCTCATGGCAAAAGAGTAGATTTTAAGAACTGTATTATCATAATGACATCAAATCTGGGGGCAAATAAGATCATAGATCCGAAGTCTATCGGGTTTGTAACTGATGACAGCGAAGAAACCTCTTATCAGGATATGAAGCTAAGAGTAATGGACGAAGTAAAGCAGGCATTTCGTCCGGAATTTCTGAACAGACTGGATGATATAATCGTATTCAGGGAGCTGTCTGAAGCAGAGATCATGGATATAACCGGTCTGATGCTGGATGAGCTGAAGAAGAGAGTTAAGGAAAATGCCGGCATTAATATCAGATGTGGCATGAAGATCAAGAAGCTGATCTTTGAAAAAGGATATGATAAAAAATATGGAGCAAGACCGCTTAGAAGAGCAGTTCAGGAATATATAGAGGATCCTATGGCTGATCTTATACTTAGCGGCAGGATAAAGTCGGGCGATACGGTAAGTATCGGTGCGGCAAAGGATAAGGCTACTTTTAAAGTGTGCTGAATTAACAATTACAATAATAATTTGTAGAAATCATTACTTATTTTTGATATCATAATATTTACAGGGGTGATGTGACAAGGTGCCTGTCCCCCTGTCACTTAATGGAACTTAGGAGGTAAATATAATGGCAGTTATAGATGAGCTTATTCGCGAAGAGGAAAATGGTTCGCTTAGTTTTGGCAACTATGCTTTAAGTGAAAAAACTAAGAAGGATGGTTTTGAATATAATGGAGACAGCTACAAGATCAAGACCTTTTCTGATATAACAAAGCTTGAGAAAAATGGAATGTTTGTATATGAATCTGTTCCCGGAACTGTAGTTCACGAATTCAGATCCAATGGTGAAAAGGTAATGTTTACTGTAGAGGGCGAGAGTGATGCACAGATTACTCTTGAGCTTGAACAGGAAACTGAATATAAGGTTCATGTAGATGGAGTTTATGTAGGAAAGATAAAAACAAATCTCGGTGGAAAGCTGAATCTCAGTGTCGAGCTTGAGGATGCAGATACAGTTGATGTATTAATCGAGAAGAACTAGTACATCGTAAAATAAGTAACTGGTACATTCACGCAGAATAAGCTTTTGAGCATGCGACTTAAAATGTAGCTGTAGTAGGATGCAGCGAGGCTTTAAGTCGAGTAGGATTCGTAGGTTTAGATAAGCGAAGGTTTCAGTTGCTCAGGGAATGATGTACCGGTATATGGTTTACGAGAAAATGGTAAAAATATAAGTGGGGACCTGCCTGTAAGGATGTCCCCATTTATCTTTGTTTGATGGCGGAGAGATAAATTGGCAAAAGAAAAGCAGATTTTTTACTGTAAGGAATGTGGATATGAATCGGCAAAATGGCTGGGACAGTGTCCATCCTGTAAGGCGTGGAATTCATTTGTAGAAGAGAAGGTTACGAAGAGCAGAACCAATAAAATCGTTTCTGTAAATGACAGACCTAGAGCTACAAGTATAAAGAATATTTCGTCCTCTGAAGAAAGCCGTATCCTGACCGGAATTACTGAGCTGGACAGAGTGCTTGGTGGTGGCATCGTAAAGGGCTCTCTGGTACTGGTTGGTGGAGATCCCGGTATAGGCAAATCCACACTGCTTTTGGAAATGTGTCGCAATCTGGTACAGGATGATATAAAGGTCCTATATGTTTCCGGTGAGGAATCTATGTCACAGATCAAGTCCAGAGCTGTGAGACTTAAGATAACTGAAGGAAGCGTCATGGAAGAAAGACTGATGCTGCTCAGTGACAATGATATGGATAATATCGAGACTCAGATTGAAAATGTAAATGCAGAGGTTGTGGTTATAGACTCCATACAGACCATCGAGTCTTCGGCTATAGATTCGGCGCCGGGTACCGTATCACAGGTAAGAGAGGTTACGGCAAGACTGATGCAGCTTGCGAAGCAGCAAAATGTTGCAGTTTTTATAGTCGGTCATGTTACAAAAGAAGGTACGGTGGCAGGACCAAGAACTCTCGAACATATGGTTGACTCGGTGCTGTATTTTGAGGGTGATGAGAGCGGAGGCTTCAGGCTTCTCAGAGCCAATAAAAACCGTTTTGGTTCCACGAATGAAATAGGCGTATTCAATATGACAGACAGTGGTCTTGACGAGGTCACTAATCCTTCGGAATTCTTCCTGAGTGGAAGACCGGTGGATGCATCCGGTTCAGCGGTAGTCTGTATAGTTGAAGGAACCAGAGCGCTCATGGTGGAGCTTCAGGCGCTGGTTACTGATTCGAGCTTTAATCTTCCGAGACGTACTTCGGTAGGCGTTGATTTTAACAGGGTTAATCTGCTTATAGCGGTGCTGGAGAAGAGGGGCGGTATTCATATGACTAACTGTGACTGCTATATCAATATAGCAGGAGGCATGAAGGTAAATGATCCTTCTACAGATCTGGGAGTCGTATGCGCTATAGTCTCATCCTTTAGAGATAAACCGATTGATGATAAAACAGTAATAATCGGAGAGATAGGTCTGGCTGGAGAGATAAGGGCGGTAAGAGGTATATCCCAGAGACTTAGGGAGGCTGCAAAGCTAGGTTATACGAGGGCTATAGTGCCTAAGTCCAACTACAGTCCGGAACTGGGCAGACTTGAGCTTGAAATAGTATATGTTTCAAATATCAGTGATGCACTCAGCATTTTGTGATTAGCGTATATATCAGTGGTCACGTGTCAGAGATTATAATGATTAACGATAGAATATTTATATTAGAATAAAACAGGAGGAAAAAATAATGGGAATGAATGTTGCATGTCTTGATCTGGAGGGAGTACTTGTACCTGAGATATGGATAGCTTTTTCAGAGGCAAGTGGGATACCTGAGCTTAGAAGAACTACCAGGGATGAACCGGACTATAATAAGCTGATGAACTGGAGACTGGGGATTCTCAAGGAGCATGGACTTGGCCTGAAGGAAATACAGGATACTATAGCAAAGATAGATCCGCTTCCGGGAGCTAAGGAATTTCTGGATGAACTTAGAGATGCTACCCAGACTATTATTATCAGTGATACATTTGAACAGTTTGCAAAGCCTCTTATGGTAAAGCTGGGAATGCCAACACTTTTCTGTAATACTCTTGAGGTGGCAGAGGATGGTACTATAACAGGCTTCAAGATGAGATGTGAGCAGTCTAAATTAACAACAGTAAGGGCGCTTCAGAGCTGTGGATTTGATACTATAGCAACAGGAGACTCCTTCAATGATCTCGCCATGATACAGGCAAGTAAGGCTGGATTTCTCTTTAGAAGTACAGAAAGCATCAAGAAGGATCATCCGGAGCTTCCGGCATATGATGAGTACAGTGATCTGCTTGCTGCATTTAAGGCGGCTTTATAAGAATATAAAATCTTGGAAATGTAATATAGTAGCTGGAGGATAAGCTTGGACATTAAGGAAATAAAAAAGAAATATTCATTATATGGACTTGGGCTGTTTGTATTTGTTCTTGTATTAGAGCTTGCAGGTATAGTTATGAGAGTTTTGTTTACAAAGCTCAACTTTGATTATTCCGGTAATAGCTGGCTTACATATTTATTTGGGGTAGGAGTTATATGGATAGTTGCCTTTCCGTTTCTGGTAATAATTGTTCATACACTTCCCACTGTAACGCCACCAAAGCACAGCATAAAACCTCTCTATATGCTTCAGTTTTACGCTATGATGGTCGGTCTTATGATAGCTTCAAATCTGTTTGGTAAGATGGTGGTTGTGATTCTTGAGAAGCTGTCAGGACTTGTTATAGAAGACAGGACTATGAATACTATACAGGCACAGGACTTACTACCATCTATTGTATTTGTAGTAATTCTTGGTCCTATTATGGAGGAAATCGGGTTCAGAAAGATACTTATAGATAAACTGGGAAAGTACAGTCCAAACTTGGCAATCATATTGTCCGGTATAACCTTTGGTCTTTTTCATAATAATATTCATCAGTTCTTTTATGCAACAGCAATAGGTATGCTTTTTGCTTATATATATTCCATATCAGGAGATATAAGATATACCATAGGACTTCATATGATAGTGAATCTTTTCCATGGTATCCTGCCATCCTTTATATTAAAGGGACTTGATATGGATGAGATTATGGAAGTGTCGGATATGTCAGCGACGGAAGCCCTGACTCAGGAGGCTCAGAACAAGGTGCTGGCTCTCTATAGCAATCCGTCATTCTTGCTGCTTTTAGCTTTTGCGGGATTTATTTTTCTGGTAGCAATAGTTGGAATAGTGCTATTCCTCATAAATGTTAAAAAGATGAGAATATATGAAGAAAGCCCTATGCTTCCGAAGGATAAAGCCATTGGCGTAGTATTCTTTAATCCGGGTATGATTGCATTTTATGTATTATGCCTTATAGTTGGTATATATACGATAATATTGCTGCAGGGATAGGGAAAGTATGGAAAAGAATTTAAGGAAAATCAGAAGGTCTATAGTAAGAATGAATGCACTTATTGCGGTTATAAGTATGATGTGCATTCTTTCTTCTTGTGGAAAAGACATATATAATATGGAGCCTGTTTCCACTGATGAGTATATTACTACAGAACAGGCAACGGTAACGGAGCAGACCGAAGAAGCGACAGATGCTTCTACTAATTCAGATGCTGATAAGATTAAAGAGTCTGATGACGATGGTGCAGATAAAGGGCTTTCTGATAAAAAAGACACAGAAGAACCCGAAGCGGATAATACGGAAAAAACAGCAGACAGCAAAACAGAAGAAGCCGGGAATAAAGAAAAAACAGCAGACAGTAATAAAGAAGAGGCCGATAATAAAGAAATATCAAATAATAAAAATGAAACCACTGAGGAAGTATATGAATATATCAATGAGGACGGTAAAAGGATGTCCAATGATTCTTCCGGCTTTGTTCTTATAAGTGAAGCAGTTCCGGATGCCATTCTCGAAATAAGATATTATTCAACATATAACTTTGTAGGCGACAGAATAGATGGCTATGAAGAGCCGGTGGCAATTATAACGAAGGAAGCGGCTGAGGCCTTGAGAGAAGTAAGTGATGAACTGGTAGCACAGGGCTACAGACTTAAAATATATGATGCATATCGCCCGCAGCCTGCAGTTTCACATTTTGTAAGATGGGCTGAGGATATTGATGATACCAGAATGAAGGAATATTTCTATCCGGAACTGGATAAGTCGGTTCTTTTTAATCAGGGCTATATATCTGAATATTCGGGGCACAGCAGGGGAAGCTCTGTGGATCTGACACTATTTGATATGAGAACTGAAAAGGAAGTGGATATGGGTGGAACTTTCGACTATTTTGGTGAAAATTCCCATCCGGACTATACTGGAATAACTACAGAACAGTATGAAAACAGAATGATACTTAGAAATGCCATGACAGCGCATGGCTTCAAGCCTATATCCGTGGAGTGGTGGCATTTTAATTATATAAATGAACCATATCCGGATACGTATTTTACATTTCCGGTAAGCAGTGACTCGGTGGAACACGTTACCGAATAGCTGCAAAGGGCAAGGCTTGATGCCGAATCAGTAGCGTTAGACTCGGTGGAGCATATTACAGAATAGCTACTAAGGGCAAGGCTTGATGCCGAATCAGTAGCGTCAGACCCGGTGAAACATGTTACAGAATAGCTGCAAAGTGGCACGGCACGATAAGATTAGGGGATGGTATGGACACATCTGGCAGATTAAAAATCCTGAATAGAAATCAGATCAAGTATCTGGCAATTATCTGTATGCTGATAGATCATGCTACCTGGGCATTTGTTCCGGAAGATACTGCTGTCTGGCAGGTGCTTCGCTTTTTCGGCAGACTTACTGCACCCCTAATGGCATATTTTCTGGCAGAAGGCTACTACTATACAAAGGACAGATTAAAATACGGAATAAGGCTGTTTGTCTTTGCGGTTATATCCTGGCCATGCTATTCGCTTTTCAAGACGGGCGGGATAAATGTATTTCAGATGGGAGTAATATTTACACTGTTTCTTGCCTATATAAATATATGGCTGTGGGATACGCTGGATTCTCCGGCACCTGTGCATATTATGATAACCTTTATCATGTGCTATATATCGCAAATGGGTGACTGGAGCGTATTTGTAATATTATGGTCCCTGTTTTTTTATCTGTATAAGGACAGACCTGTTAAGATGTGGACTTTATATTATCTGGTAAGCGCATATTATATTATAATGGTTTTTCAGTCCAGAGGACTTGTAAATGGTCTTTTCTCTGCAGGATGTCTTGTTATGCCGCTGATCATCAGCTTTTTATATAATGGTAAGTCCGGCAGCAGAAATGCATTTCATAAATGGATTTTCTATATATTTTATCCCCTTCATCTGTTTGTTTTATGGATGATAAAAAATAATGTGACATAAGTGACTATAGTCAAAATGCGTTCCCGTTTGCAGGAAAAGCAGGTTGAACTAATGACGCGCTGAAACCTAAATTATAATTTTAAAGGAATAGATAATGATACTTGCATGTCAAAATATAAGTAAGAGCTATCTTGATCAGGTGGTTCTGAAAAATGTGAATTTTCATATAGAAAAAAATGATAAATGTGGAATAGTAGGTATAAACGGAGCAGGGAAGACGACTCTTCTCAGGATCATAATGGGAGAGGAAGAGCCTGACTCCGGGAATGTGGTCATATCCAGAGATGTAAGGATCGGATATCTTTCACAGACTCAGGACAGTGAGCTGAAGAGCACTATTTATATGGCCATGCAGGAAGCCAAGAAGTATCTGATAGAGATGGAGGAGGATATAAGGCGGCTTGAAAAGGAGATGGAAGGGAAGAACGAGGAAGAACTCGGCCCTATCCTCGAAGCCTATAACAGACTCCAGACCAGGTATGACAGGGAAAATGGATATGCCTATGAAAGTGAGATAGCGGGAGTAATTGCCGGACTGGGCTTTACCAGAGAAGATTATGACAGACCAATCGAAAGCCTGTCCGGAGGTCAGAAGATGAGAGTGGCACTGGGAAGGCTGCTGCTTAGTCATCCTGATATAATACTTCTCGATGAGCCTACCAATCATCTGGATATGGAGTCTATAAGGTGGCTGGAGGGTTATCTGGGTTCTTATCCGGGGGCGGTAATGGTAGTAAGCCATGACAGATATTTTATTGATAAGATTGCAAGTAAGATAATAGAGATAGATCAGGGAGTGTCCGGAATCTATAACGGAAGCTATTCCTATTACAGTGAAGAGAAGTCCAAAAGAAGACAGGCTGAAATGAATGCTTATCTGAAGCAGCAGGCAGAGATAAAGCATGAAGAAGAGGTCATAACAAAGCTGAAACAGTTTAATAGGGAGAAGTCGATAAAACGGGCTGAAAGCCGTGAGAAGAAGCTGGACAAGATAGAGGTGCTGGATAAACCTACAGAAACCAGAACGGATATGAGGCTTAAGCTCGAACCGGTAACAGAGTCCGGTACGGATGTCCTTCTTGTAGAGGGGCTTGCCAGATCGTTTGGTGATAATAAACTGTTTGAGAATCTGGATATTGATATAAAGCGTGGCGAACATGTTGCGCTTATCGGAGGAAATGGAACAGGCAAGACTACCATCCTTAGAATTATAGCCAGAAAACTGTCAAAGGATGCCGGAAGAGTTAATTATGGTGCCAAAGTAAGAATGGGTTACTTCGATCAGGAGCACCATGATCTGGATGTTAATAAAACTATCTTTGATGAGATGGCAGATTCATTTCCGGAAATGAATAATACACGTATCAGAAATGTACTGGCTGCTTTTCTGTTTACAGGTGAAGATGTATTTAAAACTATCAAGGATCTTTCGGGAGGAGAGAGAGGACGCCTGTCTCTTGCAAAAATTATGCTGTCACCGGCCAATTTCCTGATACTGGATGAGCCGACCAACCATCTGGATATTCCTTCCAAGGAGATTCTGGAGGATGCCATCAGGAATTATACAGGTACAGTTTTATATGTCAGCCATGACAGATATTTTATTAACAGAACTGCAACCAGGATACTGGAGCTGAAGAATGGAAATCTGACGAACTATATCGGGAATTATGATTACTACGAAGCGAACAGGGAGAAACTGTATGAGCTTGCTCATGGAGCTGTTCCGGACGGGGTAATATCTGCAGGCGAGCAATTATCCCAGCCGAAGCCTTCCGGTGGTCGTGAGGAATATGAAAACAGAAAAAAACTTGAGGCTGAAAAAAGGAAAAGGCTGAATGCTATCAAAAATATCGAGGATAAGATAGAAAAGGTTGAGGGAGAGATAGCAAAGCTGGATGAACAGTTAAATGATCCCGCAAATGGTACTAATGCAGGTCTTCTGATTGATCTTGCAAAAGAGAGAGAGGAAGTTGCAGAAAAGCTTGAAAAGCTTTACGAAGAGTGGGATAATCTTCAGGAATGATTACTGTAAATAAGAGGTGAATAAAATGAAATGTCCATTTTGTAATGAAACAGATACAAGAGTTATAGATTCCAGACCTGCTGATGATAATACAGCTATCAGAAGAAGACGTCAGTGCGATGCATGCGGAAGGAGATTTACTACATATGAGAAGGTTGAAACAACTCCTGTCATGGTAGTAAAGAAGGATAAGACGCGTGAGCCGTATAGCAGAGAGAAGATAGAAAAGGGTATCATCAGAAGCTGTCATAAAAGAGAAGTTCCTATGGAAAAGATAGAGGAATGTGTGAACGATATAGAGCTTGCTATATTTAATCTTGAAACAAAGGAAATCGACAGCAATACCATAGGGGAGATAGTTATGGATAAGATCAAGGAGCTTGATGGAGTTGCCTATGTAAGATTTGCATCTGTATATAGAGAGTTCAAGGATGTAAATACATTTATGGATGAGCTGAAGAAGCTTCTTAAATAGTTTCTGGCTCAGGGATATGTTTAGTGGACATAGAAGTAGCAGGGACAGGTGGTATGGATAGTGGAAAGATAATCTGCGTGGCAGGACATTCTGAGATAATAGTAAAAAAATCAAGATTTATAGGATTTGCAGAATATGCTGAAAATGAAGATGCTGCCAGAGAAATAGTCAGTGGCGTCAGGAAAGAGTATTACGATGCGCGTCATGTGTGCTATGCATATATTGTCGGAGAGGACAGTCCCAGATGTAAGTTCAGTGATGACGGTGAACCCGGTGGAACTGCTGGGAAGCCCATACTTGATGTGATTACGAATTCCGGTATTCATAATATAGTTGTAACGGTTACAAGATATTTTGGAGGAGTTCTTCTGGGAACGGGAGGACTTGTAAGAGCCTATACTGATGCGGCGCGGGAGGCGGTTGCCGCTGCCGGAGTAAAGGAAGTATGCCTGAACAGAATATATGACATAAGTGTTGATTATTCTGAATATGATAAAGTTAGATTTCTTCTGGACCAGATTAGTGGCACCACCATAGAGGTTAATTACACAGATAAGGTGATCATACATCTTACTCTTCCGGATGCAGCATCAGATAAGATGGTTCAGGATATAACCAATCTTACTGCGGCAAGAGCTGATATTAGATATATATCAAGTGTAGTGGGATAGAATTATTCCCATATATGATCTTCTTCGATTACCTTTATCTCCAGGTAGTCAAAATCAACAGCTTCCAGAAAACTGACCGGATAGAATCTGGTCATGGAATGTTTTATAAATTCATTATTGTTGTTATCATGCCATATAGGAACAGCAAGGTCGAACTCTTCGCATATCATTTCGACAGATTTATATACCTTTGCTGTTCTGCTCATGTCTTTTCCTTCCGGAGAAACTACTACATCTTTTAACAGATGATTATTCTTGATAAGCCTTCCCCATATTCTAAACATTGACGAGTCTCCTTAATATATCTAACTTTTTTGATTTCCTTTAATAGTTTTATAATAAAAAACGGTTTATGAAAATGCTTTCGCAAAAAAGTCACATAATTGATGCTTTTTTGTTTCCGGAAAAGTTCATTATGTATCCAGAAATACAGATGAAGAACCCATATGATACGTGTTTACTAAAACCGGTAGAAATGAGTATATCACATCTATATTGCCAGATACAAAAGATTTATGAAATATAACGAAAGGAAGTGATTTGTATGTCAGATGAATATTCAACAAGCAGTTTAAATCAGGGACATAAGGTTGAACCAATCAATCCAAGGGATACATTGGAACAGCAGTCATTTGGCAGTGGTACTGGTAATAGCAGAGAGAGTAGCTACAATGAGAGCGGTTATAGTGGCGGTAATAGTGCAGAAAGCGCCTACAATGGTTACGGCGACTATAATGGACAGAGCAGCTTCAGCGGACAGAACGGTTACAGTGGACAGAGCGGATATTTTTCGGGAAGTTCGTCACCATATTACAGCTACAGCAATCCGGGAAACAGGACTTCCGGTGGCACGGCATATACTGAAAATGCTCAAAAGACAAGTGCAGATGCCGCTGGAAATAATGGAAATAATAGAAATAATATAAATAATAGAAATGATAGAAATAATCCCGGTAAGACAAATAGAAAGCCGGAAAAAACTAAGCAGAAGAAGGATTCATTTCTGAAAAAACTTGGAAGGACGGCAGTTCTGGCAGCAGTATTTGGAATAATTTCAGGAAGTATATTCCTGGGTATTAATAAGGGAGCAGGTATCCTTTTTGGAAATGATACGGAGACGGTTTCTGAAAAACAGGAGGATGCTGTGGATACCCCGGAGACTGAGACGGCTGATAATAAGAAGGAAGCTACAGAGTCAGGTGAGGATACTGATAAGGCTGCTGACGCTAAACAGGACACGGATAGTGCTTCTGATGATAAAGCGGCAGCAGAAACCAAGTCTGATGAGGACGAAGTTGATGTTCAGCAGATAGCCCAGAGTTCAGCAACAGCGACACTGGATTATGATGTCGCTGGTATAGTTGAGATGGCACAGCCTTCTATAGTATCCATTACTACTACAGGAACAGAGGTTATCCAGTCATATTTTCAGCAGTATGAAAGACCTACTTCCGGAGCCGGCTCAGGTATTATAATCGGGCAGGATGATACAAGTCTTATGGTTGCTACCAATTATCATGTAATCAAAGGTGCCGATGATATCAAGGTGGGCTTCAATGATGGAGAAGTAGTGGATGCAACTGTACGTGGATATGATGAAGAAGCAGATATAGCGCTTGTACTTGTACCTCTTTCAGATATGAAGGACTCAACAAAGGATGCCGTAACGGTAGCAAGCGTTGGTGATTCATCTGCACTTCAGGTTGGAGAGCCTGCTATAGCAATAGGAAATGCACTTGGTTATGGTCAGTCAGTAACAGTAGGTTATATAAGTGCTCTTAACAGAAATATAGAAGGTTCTGATGGGTCATTTATCCAGACAGATGCAGCTATCAATCCGGGAAACAGTGGCGGCGCTCTGATTAACTCAAAGGGCGAGGTTATAGGTATCAATTCAGTCAAGTATGTTGACAGCACAGTTGAAGGAATGGGCTTCTCCATACCTATAAATGAGGCTATGTCAATAATCAATGATATAGCATCAGGAGAACAGAAGGAGAAGGCTGAGCTGGGAGTGTCCGGAGTAGATATCACCAGAGAGTATTCCATGATCTATGGATTTCCTATGGGAGTATATGTAAGAGAAATAGAAGATGGCTCTTCGGCGGATGAATCTGAGCTTCATACAGGAGACATTATTGTTGAAATTGATGGAGAGGAAGTTTATACTATTGATGAACTGCAGGAGCTTATGAGTAAGAAGTCTGCAGGAGATACTGTAGAAATGGTAGTCTATAGAGCTAATTCAATGGGATTCTATGAGGAGGAAACTATTACAGTTACTCTTAAATAAATGAAGTGGTTCTTGGCTAAATGGTTGAGATTATGTATAAACTGATTGCCAGAGATGGTCTTGCTAAGAGAGCAGATTTTGATACTCCGCATGGTGTTATTCATACACCTATGTTTATGAATGTTGCAACAGCGGCAGCGATTAAGGGTGCAGTCTCCGCTGCAGACCTTGAAAATATAAAAACTGAGGTAATGCTATGTAATACTTATCATATGCATGTACGCCCCGGTGAAGAGATAGTGTATAAGATAGGCGGGCTTCACAGGCTAACAACCTGGAGCCGGCCTATTCTTACTGATTCCGGAGGCTTTCAGGTGTTCTCTCTTGCAAAGCTCAGGAATATAAAGGAAGAGGGTGTTACCTTCCATTCCCATATAGATGGCAGAAAGATATTTATGGGACCTGAGGAGAGCATGAATATTCAGTCGAAGCTCGGCTCTACCATTGCCATGGCATTTGATGAATGTCCTCCGGCTAAGGCTGAGAGAAGCTATATAGAAGCATCCGTGGCAAGAACTGAGAGATGGCTTCTCAGATGCAAGAAGAAAATGGATGAGCTTTGCAGTCAGGAGGATACCATCAATAAGGAACAGATGCTCTTTGGTATAAATCAGGGTGGCGTACTGGACGATATCCGTATAGAAAATGCTAAGAGGATATCGGAGCTGGATCTTCCGGGGTATGCCCTGGGTGGTCTTGCGGTAGGAGAAAGTCACGAAGAAATGTATCATATACTCGATGTTACAGTTCCCTATCTGCCACTGGAGAAGCCGACCTATCTGATGGGAGTAGGAACACCTCAGAATATTCTTGAGGCAGTTGACAGAGGTGTTGATTTCTTCGACTGTGTATATCCTTCGAGAAATGGAAGACATGGTCAGGTATTTACAAATCATGGAAAGATCAATCTTAAGAATCAGCGCTACGAGCTGGATATGAGACCTATTGATGAGGAGTGTGACTGCCCTGCATGTAAAAGGTATTCCAGAGCCTATATAAGACATTTGCTTAAAAGGGATGAAATGCTGGGACTTAGACTGTGTGTGCTTCATAATCTTTATTTTTATAATAATATGATGGAAGAGGTTCGACATGCTATAGAAACACATACCTGGAAAGAGTATAAGCAGAAAAAGCTTGCCGGCTTTGAAGAGGGAGATGAGTAGTCATGGAAATATTTAAAGAGATGTTAAAAAGCTTGAAAAAGAATAAAACCCTTGCCGGAATACTTGCCATGTTTGCCGGTACGATAGGACTTCACTGGTTTTATATGGGACAGTGGAAGAAGGGACTTGTATATCTTCTTTTCTTCTGGAGTGGGGTGCCGACGATACTCGGTATTCTGGATGGGGCAAGGTTCTTTACACAGGTTGCTGAAGAAGCGGAAGAGGTATAAATATTTGTAAATATGTTGTATGATTATGTCTCAAGAATAATTGCATGACATGAGCGAATAGAGTATAATCAATATTGATATGCGTAAAAATGCTTAAGACATACTGTGGAGGTTTAGGTATGAGCGATTCTATACATATAGCTGATGACGTGGTTTCCAGTATAGCAGGTCTTGCTGTTACTGAGGTGGATGGAGTTTCCAAGCTTACAGGAGATATAACACGTGATATCATCGCAAAGCTGGGCAAGAACAATCTTTCTAATGGAATAAAGATAGAGAAGGAGGATGAACTCCTTATTGTTAATGTCAGTGTTGAAGTTAAGTTCGGCTATAATATAATGGACGTTTCCAGGGAGATACAGGAGAAGGTAAGACAGACTATTCTTACCATGACCGGTCTTGAGTGCAAAACTGTTAATGTACGGGTTTCAGGTATAGATTTTTCGTAAGAGAGGATATTATGACTAGACACGAATTAAGAGAACGGATATTCAAAACTATTTTTCAGATTCCATTTTATGAAGAGAAGGTGCCGGAGCTTGTAAGTGATGATGAGGATCTTCCGGAGCTTGAGGAAGAAGACGCTCAGTATGTAAGTAGCAAGGTGGCGCTTATACAGGATAAGCTGGAAAGTATTGATAAAGTAATAAGCGAGCACTCGAAGAACTGGAATATGAGCAGGATAGGTAAGGTGGAGCTTGCTATACTCAGACTTGCTATATACGAGATTGAGCATGATGCTGATATTCCTGATAAGGTGGCAGTAAATGAAGCTATAGAGTTGGCTAAGAAATACTCTGATGATAAGTCAGCCGGATTTATAAACGGTGTACTTTCCGGACTGATAGAATAGAAATAAATAATGGAAAATAGAAATGGTAAAATTGTATATAGTGTCAGTGAGATAAATAAGCAGGTATCAGATTATATTAAAGATAATCCTGTTTTCAGTAATGTAACCATAAAAGGTGAAATATCGAACTGTACATACCAGCAGGCAAAGGGGCATTATTACTTTTCAATAAAGGATGATGGCGCTTTGATTAATTGCGTCTTTTTTAAGAAATATAATATGCGTATGAATTATAAGCTGCAGAATGGAATGCAGATATATGCTACCGGCTGGATCGATATATATCAGGAGACCGGAAAGTATCAGCTCTATATCACAAGTGTTGAAATGGTTGTTGACAGGGGAGCTATAATGGCTGCTTATCTTCAGTTGAAGGAGAGACTTGCTGAAGAGGGACTTTTTGATTTTGAACATAAGAAGCCTATACCCAAATATCCAAAGGCTGTTGGAATAGTTACTTCCCAGGATGGTGCAGTGGTTCACGATATTATAGAAGAAGCTGCAACGAGAAATCCCTATGTGCAGTTCTATCTGTATCCTGTACAGGTTCAGGGAAAGGGTGCGCCGGAATCGGTTGTAAGAGGTATAGATTATTTTGAAAGAATGGGCGTTGATACCATTATCCTTGGAAGAGGCGGTGGTTCCTCCGAAGAGCTGGGAGCCTTTGATACCGAGCTGGTGGCAAGACGTGTATATAACTGTACTATACCGACTATTTCTGCAACAGGACATGCTATTCATAATACGCTTGTTGATTATGCTGCAGATGAAAGAGCTATCACGCCTACACAGGCTGGAGGAAAGGCTGTTGCAGACATAATGACAACTCTCAGACATGTTGCTAAGACTCACGAAAGTATAGAACAGAAAATGTCATTTAAGCTTAGAACTTATCAGATGAAGCTTGAAAGTCTGAGGGCAGGAATAGAAGGAAAGCATCCGGCAAGGCAGATAGAGGATAAGAAGAAAAAGGTTGAACTGTATTATGTAAACTTCACAAGCCTGATGCAGAAGAAATTTTTTGACAGAAGCTCTGCCTTTGAACAGCAAAGTGAGAGGATGAAGGTCCTCATGAATAATAAATACAGTTCCCGTCTGAACAGGTTTAATGTTGCGCTTGCGAGAATGGATGGACTTAGCCCGACAGCAAAGCTGAGAGGCGGTTATGGATTCATTGAAAAAGACAGCACCCCTGTAACCTCGGTGGAGGATGTAAAGCCGGGAGATAATTTACAGATTACTATCCATGATGGTACTATATCCGCAACTGTTGACCAATCATAAGTGCGTTATTAAGTATGTTTTATTATAAAGGTGAGTGGCATGAAAGAAAAAGAACTGGATATGATTCCAACTGATACAAATGATAATAATGACCCAAAAGAGTTTAACATAGAACAGTCTCTTATGAGAATGGAAGAGATTAATACTCTTCTGAGCAGAGAGGGAACATCTCTTCAGGAATCACTGGAGCTGTACAAGGAAGGCGTTGCTCTTGCCGAGGAATGTAAGAAAAGCCTTGAGGGTGTAGAGAAGCAGCTTAAGATAATTAATCCTGAGGAACAGTAGAATGACAGAAATAAATGAAATTACGGAATATGTAGAAGGTGTTATAAGGTCCAAGCTGCCGGATGCTTCCAAATATCCGGCAAGAACAGTAGAGGCTATGAACTATGCCATGTCCGCAGGCGGGAAACGTATCAGACCTACTCTTATGCTTCTTACATTTAAAGCTATGAATGGCAGCCCTGCTATGGAAGAGGCGGTAAAGGCATTTATGGCAGCTATGGAAATGATCCATACACATTCTCTTATTCATGATGATCTTCCGGCACTGGATAATGATTCCTTAAGACGCGGTCGTCCTACAGTGCATGTTAAGTATGATGAGGCAGTTGCAATACTTGCCGGAGATGCTCTTCTTAACTTTGCCTATGAGACTGTTTCAAGCCTTTATTCTGTGGATATGAATAGTGTAAATGATTCGGAGCAGCTAAATATGTTAAGGCTGACAACCAAAGCTCTGGCTGAGCTTTCCAGACTTACCGGAATCGATGGTATGCTGGGAGGTCAGTGCCTTGATGTGGAGAAGACCGGAATAAGACTTAGCGACAGTGAAAGAGATTATATCTATACTAATAAGACGGGTGCGCTTATAGCGGCTTCTATATCTATCGGAGCTATCCTTGCCGGTGCCTCTGATACAGCAGTCAGTAATCTGAGAAAAGCCGGATACAGGATAGGAAATGCATTTCAGGTACAGGATGATATTCTGGATGAAACAGGTGATGTAGAAACTCTGGGAAAAGAAGTACATCAGGATGCACGTAACAGCAAGAATACTTATGTTACGGCATTTGGAATAGATAAGGCGAGGGAGTATGTAGAGCAGGAAACGGATAGAGCAGTTAAGCTTATAAATGCCGAGCTTGATTCCTGTAAAGCCATGACTAAACCGGTTGACATAATACCTGATGCTAATATTGATATAGAACCGGACACTGCCGGAGTGCTACTGACAGAACTCGTCAGAAAAATGGCTACAAGAAATAAATAGCAGAACTAGACATAAATAACAGGACAAGAAATAAATAATTCCAATAAAAGAAATAATAACTTAGAACTTTTCGGGGGAACTAGTATGTCTATACTAGATACTATAAAAAAAGAAAATGACATAAAAGATATACCTATTTCCGATATGCCGGAGCTGGCACAAGAGATTAGAGAGTTTATCATTAACAGTGTATCAAAAACCGGAGGACATCTTGCATCCAATCTTGGAGCCGTTGAGATTACCATGGCTCTTCACCTTTGTATGAATCTTCCTGAGGATAAGATTGTTTTTGATGTAGGTCATCAGTCTTATACTCATAAGATACTTACAGGAAGAAAGGATGATTTTTATAAGCTTCGTCAGTTTGGAGGAATAAGTGGATTTCCCAAAACCTCTGAGTCGCCCTGTGACTGCTTCAATACAGGACACAGCTCTACCTCCATTTCTGCAGCACTTGGAATGGCAAGAGCCAGAGACCTGAATGGTACTGACGAAAGAATATGCGCTGTTATAGGAGATGGCTCCATGACAGGCGGTATGGTATTTGAAGCTCTCGATCAGCTTTCAGAGCTTAAGTCGGGCTGTCTTATAGTTCTAAATGATAATGAAATGTCAATCTCAGAAAATGTAGGCGGACTGTCCAGCAGTCTGAGCCGATTCAGAGTTGGTAAATCATATAATGAGCTGAAGACCAGTGTGGAGTCTGCACTTCTTGATATTCCAAGCGTTGGAGACAAGGTTGCCAAGGGTATAAAGAAGTCTAAGGATTCCATAAAGAATCTCTTCGTTCCGGGAACAATATTTGGAGATATGGGAATTACCTATGTTGGTCCTATAGACGGGCATGACGTAGAGACCATGAAGAATATATTTGAAGCAGCCTTTCGTCTTAAAAAGCCGGTTATAGTTCATGTGAAAACTGTAAAGGGAAAGGGCTATGGTATAGCTGAAAGATATCCTCAGCATTTTCATGGACTTGGTCCCTTTGATCCGGTTACAGGAAAGGCAAGAGATCCTAAGAGTGCAGATACCTATACGGATATATTTGCATCCAAGCTGGTTTGTCTTGGAGCCAAGAAGAAGAATATAGTTGCAATAACTGCTGCCATGTCTCTCGGAACGGGTGTAAGACCTTTTCAGAAGGCATATCCTGACAGAACCTTTGATGTCGGTATAGCAGAGCAGCATGCACTTACCTTTGCGGCGGGGCTTGCAACAGGCGGGCTTATTCCCGTAGTTGCGATATATAGTTCATTTCTCCAGAGGGGCTATGATCAGCTCCTGCATGATATCTGTCTTCAGAAGCTGCATGTGGTAATCATGATCGACAGGTCCGGAATAGTGGGCGAGGATGGTGAGACTCACATGGGAATATATGATACAGCGTATCTCAGGAGCATACCAAATCTCACCGTTATAGCGCCTAAGGGAGCAAGAGATCTGGAGGATGCCATGGACTATGCCATAAATGCGGATGGACCTGTGGCTATCAAGTATCCTAAAGGAAATGCTTACACCGGACTGGATGATAAGAATCTGCAGTATCTTACAGGTAAGTCCGAGGTTATCAATTTCAGTTCACAGGTGGGCGAGGAGAAGACACATTCTCTTTCCATAATAGCCGTAGGAAGCATGGTGAAAACTGCGGTGGAGATCAGAGACCGTATCAGGCAGGAGGAAGGCTATGAACCTCAGCTTATCAGTCTCAGATTTATTAATCCTCTGGATGAAGACAGAATTAGAGAGACTGCTGAGCAGTTTGATTATATAGCTGTTCTGGAGGAGTCTGTCAGAAGGGGGAGCGTCGGAGAGGCTGTTGGATATCAGTTATCCAGATGTGAAAACAGGGCAAAGCTTCTGCATTACTGTATTCCGACAGAGGTGGTATCCCATGGAAGCGTGAACAGACTGAAGGAATCCATGGGGCTTGATACTGATTCAATATATGAAGACATATTGAAGCATATAAAAAAATAGTATCAGAAACAGAATCATAAAACAGAATCATAAAACAGAATTAGTTTGAATTACTATTACGTGGTAAGGATTGATTATACATATGAGTGAAAAGAAAAGACTTGATGTACTTCTTGTGGAGAAAGGACTGGCTGAGTCCAGAGAGAAAGCCAAAGCAGTCATCATGTCCGGAATTGTATATGTAAATGGTGAGAAGGAAGATAAGGCAGGAAGTACATTTTCAGTAGATTCAGAGCTGGAGATCAGAGGAAGGACCTTAAAGTATGTCAGTCGTGGCGGTCTGAAACTGGAGAAAGCCATGAAGAGCTTTCCTATAAGACTCGAAGATAAGGTCTGCATGGATGTAGGCGCATCTACAGGTGGCTTCACTGACTGTATGCTTCAAAATGGAGCCAGCAAGGTTTATTCGGTAGATGTGGGCTATGGGCAGCTTGCCTGGAAGCTTCGTCAGGACGAGAGAGTTGTGGTTATGGAAAAGACCAATATACGTTATATCACTCCTGAGGATATAGCTGACAGACTGGATTTTGTTTCGATAGATGTATCCTTTATCTCACTTTCCAAGGTTCTGCCTCCGCTTTATCCGCTTCTTAAAGAGGACGCAGAGCTGGTATGTCTTATCAAGCCTCAGTTTGAAGCAGGCAGGGATAAGGTTGGCAAGAAGGGTGTTGTGCGGGACAGAAACGTACATACAGAGGTCATACTAAATGTTACGGGCTATGCAGAAGATGCTGGCTTCAAGGTTCTTGGACTGGACTATTCTCCTGTTAAGGGACCGGAGGGAAATATAGAGTATCTGATGCATTTATCAAAAAACAGTGACTCTGTCCCTGAAACAGTTTTTGATAAAAGCTATGTAAAGAACCTTGTAGAAGAGAGTCATAATGAGCTTGATAAGTAATAAGGAAAAGTTTATGAAGAAGTGCAGAAGCTTCCTGTTAATAGTAAATGAAGTGAAGGATACGAACCTTAAGTATTCTCATCAGACGGAAGATATCATCCGGGAAAACGGTGGTACTTCGAAGCTTGTGATAGGTACGGATCCTGAAAGTATCATAGAAGCTGCATCAGACGTTGATGCAGTTATTGTGCTGGGTGGAGACGGAACCATACTTCGTGTGGCTCATGCCATGGTTGATATAAAGGGCGTTCCGGTAATAGGTATCAATCTTGGTACTGTAGGCTTCATGGCAGAGGTGGTTGTATCTGATATCGATAATATGGTGCACAGACTTATGGCTGGCGAGTACAGGGTTGAAGAGCGTATGATGCTGAATGGTACAATGGGTGACCAGAGCCATGATGCACTCAATGATATAGTTATGGCGCGTCAGGATGCACTCAGGATTATAGCTGTAAAGATATATGTAAATGGTATGTATTTTGATACCACTGAGGCAGACGGTATCATTTTATCAACTCCAACAGGTTCTACCGGCTACAATCTTTCTGCGGGCGGTCCTATAGTGAAGCCTGATGCAAGACTTCTGGTGATGACACCTATCTCTCCATATTCCATGTCCAGAAGGAGCATAGTATTTGGCGTGGATGACAGGATAACGCTGGAGCTTCTGGAAAAGAGGAAGGATATAGAGAATAAAGCTCTTATAGCATATGATGGGGCTGTAAGTATTCCCATGAAGGTGGGAGATGCTGTGGATATAAGTGTATCCAGACATACCTTTGAGATAATCAGGCTTGATAATAAAGGTGTATTTGAGATAATCCGGCAGAAGATCGGTGGATAAGAAATGGTTTATCTTTATAAGCAGTATGTAAGGGAATGCTGCGATATAAAGGAGTAATATATGTTAATTAATTTGCACATTGTTAATCTTGCTCTGATAGATGAGCTGGATATAGATTTTACTGAAGGACTGAATATCATGACCGGTGAGACCGGTGCCGGTAAGTCCATTATAATCGGTTCTATCGGGATCGGACTTGGTGGAAGATTTGACACATCACTTCTCAGAAATGAGGATAAGGATGGTCTGGTAGAACTGCTTTTCTCGGTTGATGACAGACTGAGTGAAGTGCTGGCTGAGGAAGAGCTGGATATAGAGGACGGTGAACTGCTTATATCCAGACGGCTTACAGGTGGAAGAACCGTAAACAGAATAAATGATAAGACTGTAACAGTTGCAAAGCTGAAAAGGGTTTCCGAGAAGCTTCTGAGTCTGCATGCCCAGCATGAACAGAGAACTCTTCTTGTGGCTTCAAAGCATCTTGAACTTCTGGACAGCTTTAGCAGTGATATAAAGCCTCTAAAGCAGGAGGTTGCTGATCTTTGCAGGAGCTACAGGGAAGTATCAGACAAGCTGGAAGGTCTTACCATGGATCAGACGGAAAGAGCCAGAAGGCTTGATTATATTCAGTATGAGATAAAAGATATAGAATCAGCAGGTCTAAGGGCTGGAGAGGACGAAGAGCTGGAGGAGATATATAAAAAGGCAAGCAATGCTCAGAGTATCGCAGAGCTTACCTCCAAAGCCCAGATGCTTACAGGCTATGATAGTGACAGCTCAGCCGGAAATCTGGTGGCAGATGCTCTCAGAAGTCTGCAGGGACTTACGAGATATGATGATCAGTCAGAGGGACTTATCAGTACACTTGAAGATATAGACAGTCTGCTTGGCGATTTCTCCAGACAGCTTGCAGAATATATATCTGATATGGAATTCGATGAGGAAACTCTCAGAGAGACAGAAAACAGACTGAATCTTATCAATACCCTCAAAGCGAGATATGGCAGGAGCATACCGGACATTCTTTCTTCACTGGAAGAGCTGAAGGCTGAGGAAAAGGAACTGATGTCCTATGATGAAACAGTTCTCAGGCTTGAGAAGGATAGAACTGCCTTTTCAGAGAAGTATTATAAGAAAGCTGAGGAGCTGAGCAGGCTCAGGAAGAAGACTGCAAAGAAGCTCTGCAGTACCATTTCAGATGCTCTGAAGGAGCTTAACTTTAATGATGTAAGATTTGATATGAAATTTGAGAGGCAGGATACCATTTCGGCGGGTGGTATAGACAGTGCGCAGTTTTACATATCTACTAATATTGGTGAGAATATGAGACCACTGGTAAATGTTGCTTCAGGTGGTGAGCTTTCCAGAATCATGCTTGCCATCAAATCAGTTATATCGGAAACTACCGATACGCCGACTCTTATATTTGATGAAATAGACGTAGGAATAAGTGGAATAACTGCTGAAAAGGTGGGGCAGACCATGCATAAGCTGGCTGGGTCAAGACAGATTATATCTATCACGCATCTGCCGCAGATTGCCGCATTTGCTGATACGGCTTACGTGATAGAAAAAGAGGTCAGTGGGGATAAGACCTTGACCGGAATCAGGAAGCTGGATATGGAAGGACGTGTTATGGAAATAGCAAGACTTCTGGGTGGAGCTGAGATTACTGATACGGTGCTTGCAGGAGCCAGGGAAATGCTTGAACGACATGGGGGTAACAATATAAATGATTGAGACGATTGCCAGAGTTAATCTCATGGTAAATGAAGTCCTGAGGATAAAGAAGAACCGTCTTAGTCCTGATGTGCTGACGGGAAATGAACGTCGTATAGCGCTGGTGTCGGGAATATACGGGGATGAACTTCAGGGGCAGTATATCTGCTATGAGGTTACCAGAAGAATTAAGAAGGAATATGATAAGCTGAAGGGGATAGTAGATATATATCCTACTATCAATCCTATGGCAATGGAGGCGAAGACCAGGGAGACACCGGGTTCTGAGCTGGATATGAATGAGCTTTTTCCGGGAGCCAAAAGTGGCGCTCTTGGTGAATATGTAGCAAGCTGCCTGATAGATGATATACTGAAGGCGGAAGAAGGACCAAAGACCGAATTCTGCCTGGATGTACATGGCAGTAATATGTATCTGACGGAGATACCTCAGATAAGACTGAATGACGATGTAGTAGATGAAGTTATGCCTTATGCTGCACATCTGAATGCTGATATGGTATGGGTGCATCCATCCAGCACGGTTAAGAAGGGAAGTCTGGTATTTGAACTGAATAAATTGGGCGTTATATCCTGTGTATCAGAATCCACCTCTGCCTTCAAGATAGATCAGAAGGATGGTAATCAGGTGGTGGATGGTATATTTGCCCTTATGAAGAATATGGGTATGTGGGAAGGTGATGTGCCGCATATCAAGAAACCTACAGTTGCATATGACAGTCAGATAACCTATATCAATTCAGAGCTTGGCGGACTGTTTATTCCCAGTGTTGCTGTGCATGATTATGTGGATGCAGGTATGCGGATCGGTTCCGTTATTAATGTTATAACAGGTGCAGTAGAGGAAAAGGTTATCGCTCCCAGGAGCGGAGTTATATGTGCTATTCGGGAATATCCGGCTATTGAAGCAGGTTCACTTCTGGCACGTATAGTGGGTAGTGCTGAATGATCTCACAGGAGGGGTTATATGAGACAAAATATTCTTTTTTCGTATGAGACTTCCTTCAGTGGGGAGCATAATATATACGAATTTACATATGGAGCGGGAAGCTATGCGGATCCGCTCTATGCTGAAAAAAGTGCAGCTATTGTTGGTGCTATGAGAGGAAATGAGCATCAGCAGTTATATATATGTTCAAAGCTTTCTGCACGACTGGCTGTTCTTGAAGAGGAAGGAGATATAGTTCCCGGAAAGTCAATTACCATAATTCCGTCAGTTAATTACAGTTCCATGAATGCGCATCATAAGTTCTGGCTTTCTGATGATTCTGATCTCAACAGAGAGTTCCCCGGTAATCCGGAGGGACAGGCAACCAGCAGGCTGGCTTACAGCCTGATGAAGTTTGTTAGTCAGTATTCTTATGGAATACAGTTCCCGTCATACTATATGAGAGGAAGATTCATTCCGCATGTACGTATGATGAAAACCGGACATGAGAGTACGAATCTGGCTAATCTTTTCGGACTTCCTTTTGTAATGCTGGCAGAGCCAAGAGCATTTGACTCCGGCACCCTGCATTATAATTGGCAGCTTTCGGGAACGGAAGCATTTTCACTTTATTCCGGCGGTACTGAAAGGATAAATGAGGAATATGCCGAGATGGCAGTCAGTGCTGTACTCAGGTTTCTGTCCAGAATGGGCATAATAAAGTACAACAGTCTTGGAGGAAGCATCTCTACTCTGATGGATGAGGAGGATATGCTCAGTATAAGGGCTGAAGCGGCAGGCTTCTTCAAGAGAATGAAAAATGTTAATGTTGAGGTCAGACGAGGGGATCTTCTGGCTGAGATTATAGATCCTATGGATGGTCACATACTAAGCGAAGTGCATTCTCCTTTAGATGGAATAATATTCTATCAGCAGGATGCGCCGCTTATATATCAGAATGCGGTAATATTCAGGATCATTAAAAAGATACATAAATAATGCTGTGATAATGATGTGCATGCTCACCCCAAAGTCATGCGCTTAAATATAAAGGAGAAATAAGATGAGTGTAAGAAGAATCTACGTTGAGAAAAGACCGGATTATTCAGTAAGAGCAGATGAGCTTACTAATGAATTCAGAAGCTATCTGGGACTTAGTGATGTGAAGGTCAGAGAGCTGGTAAGATATGATGTTGAGAATCTGTCTGATGAGGTATTTGAAGAAGCAATAGTAACTGTATTTTCAGAGCCGCCTGTAGATATCGTATATAGAGAGCAGTTCCCTCATACAGAGGATGAATTTGTATTCTCGATGGAATATCTTCCGGGTCAGTTCGATCAGAGGGCAGATTCTGCAGAGCAGTGTGTCAAGCTGCTGGATGACAGCGCTGATCCTATTATCCGTTCCGGAATAACCTATGCTGTTTCAGGAACACTTACTGATGAGAATAAGAAGACTATAGAGCAGTATGTTATAAACCCGGTAGAGTCTCGTATAGCTGATGATAAGAAGCCTGAGACTCTGGTTATGAACTATGATGAGCCTGCTGATGTAAAGATCATGGACGGCTTTACCACCATGAGTGAGGAGGAGTTCAAGGCTCTTTATGACTCAATGGGTCTTGCCATGACCTATAAGGACTTTCTTCATATCCGTAAATATTATGGAGATGAGGAGAAAAGAGATCCGAGCTTTACAGAGATAAAGGTTCTGGATACCTACTGGTCAGACCACTGCCGTCATACCACCTTTGCTACAGAGCTTACAGACATAGAGTTTGATGAAGGAAAGTACAAGGCAGCTATCGAGGGTACATTTAATAAATATCTGCAGGATGCAGCAGAGATAAATGCAGGAAGAGATGATAAGTTTACCTGCCTTATGGATATAGCTCTCATGGGTATGAAGAAGCTTCGTAAGGATGGAAAGCTGGAGGATCTGGATGTTTCAGATGAGATAAATGCCTGCACTATAGTAGTTCCCCTTCAGATAAGAAATGATGATGGTGAGATAGTTACTGAGGACTGGCTTATCTCATTTAAAAATGAAACTCATAACCATCCTACAGAGATAGAGCCTTTTGGTGGCGCTGCTACCTGTCTTGGCGGAGCGATAAGAGATCCGCTGTCAGGTCGTACATATGTATATCAGGCTATGCGTGTTACGGGCGCTGCAGATCCAACCAGACCGCTTTCTGAAACACTTGCCAACAAGCTTCCTCAGAGAAAGATCGTTACAACAGCGGCAAAGGGCTACTCATCCTATGGTAACCAGATCGGTCTTGCAACAGGACTTGTTCAGGAGGTTTATCATCCGAACTATGTTGCAAAACGTATGGAGATAGGAGCGGTTATCGGTGCAGCTCCAAAGGACAATGTAATGCGTCTTACATCTGATCCGGGAGATGTGATCATACTGCTTGGTGGTCGTACAGGACGTGATGGATGTGGTGGAGCAACCGGTTCCTCCAAGGCTCATAATTCAGAGTCACTGGAAACCTGTGGTGCTGAGGTTCAGAAGGGTAATCCACCTACAGAGCGTAAGCTGCAGAGACTGTTCCGTCGTCCTGAAGTAACAAAGCTTATAAAGAAATGTAATGACTTCGGTGCCGGTGGTGTATCGGTTGCCATAGGAGAACTTGCAGACGGACTGGATGTTAATCTTGATCTTGTTCCTAAAAAGTATGCCGGTCTTGATGGTACCGAGCTTGCAATATCAGAGTCTCAGGAGAGAATGGCACTTGTGGTTGATCCGGGAGATGCAGATAAGCTTCTGGACTATGCAAGAGAGGAGAATCTGGAGGCTGTTAAGGTTGCAGTAGTTACTGAGTCTCCAAGACTTGTTCTCAGATGGCGTGGAAAGAAGATAGTAGATATAAGCCGTGCATTCCTGAATACAAATGGTGCTCATCAGGAAACAGGAGTTGAGGTTCAGATGCCTGCTGAGGATATAGATGCATTTGCAGGTATAGACGGAAAGAACAGTACGGAAACCTACAGCAATCCTGATTCTGATGTTAAGGCTAAGTGGCTTGATATCCTGTCAGACTTAAATGTTGCTTCTGAGCGTGGACTGGTAGAAATGTTTGATTCAACTATCGGTGCAAATACAGTAACAATGCCTTATGGTGGAAAGTATCAGCTTTCGCCTATGCAGACTATGATTGCTACTGTTCCTATGCTTGGAAAGAGGAGAACGGATTCTGTCAGCATGATGAGCTATGGACTTGATCCATATCTTCTGAGCTGGAGCCCATATCATGGTGCTGTTTATGCAGTAATAGATTCCGTTGCCAAGATAGCTGCGGCTGGTGGTGATGTATCTAAGATACGTCTTACCTTCCAGGA
>DGRT01000106.1 GCA_002391105.1 Lachnospiraceae bacterium UBA4381
TAAGATAGCAGTGGATGTGGCGGTTAATTTGTAAGATTATTTACAGGATAAATTCGGAGGGAGGATATCAATAAGAGTGTGGTATCTGCCGATCATAATGTTTTTAAGCATATAGTACTAGGCGGTATAGAAGAAATTGGCTGGAGATACCTGTTTCAGCCACTTTTGCAGGAAAGACTGCACTACATTTTAGCTACGATCATCACATTTTTCTCGTGGGGATTATGGCATTTCTTGTTTTTTTATCTAGATGAAACACATGCTGATGTAATCCCATTTTTAATTGGTTTACTTGTAAATAGCTTTATTCTTTCAGCGTTATATGTGAAAACAAATAACCTTTGGATATGTGTAATGACGCATTCTCTGATTAATGTTTTTTCACAACTTGTGACTGGAGGTAATCAATATGTAGGCTATTTCAGTAAAGTTGTTATTATAGTAATCGCTATTATACTTGCTACTAAAACAATTAGGAAGCAAGATAAACAATTGTGCTGATGCTAACACATAAAACCGGAATTAATTTTTCAGTTTATAGGAGTGGATGTTTATGACAGACCAAGAAGTAAAATCCGTAATGGCTGATAATGTTAAACTTGGGGAAGATGGGGAACAGGCCCGAAATGCTTTGATGGAAAGCATAAAAGCAAAGATTGACAAGAAGAATGTTCAAAGTCTGTGCAATAAGATACTGAAAAAATGCAGTTTTAAAAGTGAAACAGATCTGGATAACATCTCGAATCTTGCGGTGTGGCTGTATATTTATGAATGTTATGATGAGATGTTTGCAGTATGTGATCTCGTAAAGGATTATAAATTTGCAAATGACTATTTTCTATGGGATTGTCCGGATACATGTATGTGCCTTATGGCAAGGGTATATCGAGAACAAGGCGAACCGGATAAAGCAAAAATGCTTATTGAAAAAGTAAATGAACATAGAGCTCCTGAATTATACTGTAACCTTGTAGATTCATTTGACGAGATGGATGCAGGGATAGAACGGTTTATAAAGGAATTCCCTAAAAAGAAGGCTGCAATAGCATGGCAGCATTTCTATAAGCTTGCATTTGATATTCATTACAGAGAACCGGGTGGATTCCCTATATCCGACGAGAAATTTGAAGAAGATATTAAAAATATACTGGTTATTTTACGTGAAGTAAAATAAAGCCATATGAATGACACCGTTAGTAGATAAAAACGGAAGTTAAAAAGATTAGAAATTTTATCATGATGAATAAATAGTGGTCTAAATATATGCGATTACAATGATTTTTGTTACATCAGATTAGTTAGTTGGTACAAAAATTTTAGTAACAAAATACCTTCTCCAAAAGAGCTTGCCTACCCCGGCAGGCTCTTTTACTGTACAAAAATCTGCCTTGGCGAAACTTGAAAATGCATTTTGACATAAGAAAAATGTAGTAGG
Organism: Lachnospiraceae bacterium UBA4381; assembly: GCA_002391105.1. Lineage (GTDB taxonomy): Bacteria > Bacillota > Clostridia > Lachnospirales > Lachnospiraceae > Eubacterium_Q. The sequence goes on from DGRT01000106.1 coordinate 1,436, forward strand.
TAAAAATGGAGATTAAATTATACCATTCAAAATAGTTTGAAATGATATCACAAAATAAATACCCAAGCTATTGTGAATACAGCAAATGATCAAGCTGTCGTAGGAACTGGCTGCACTTTGTCTATGTGTCGGTGCTAAGCTTAATCTTGATGAGTCAAAAGATCTCTTGGCCAGGGCAGGATATGCTCTATCTCCTTGTGATATGACAGATATTATATTTTCATATTTTATAGAAAACAAGATATATGACATGATCGAACTAGATATACAGTTGAAAGAGCATGGACTTCCATGTATCATTTCTTAGCGAATCTCAAGGGTCGCCGCGCGAGAGACCAGTTTTGATTTTTATTTTCGTATAATGTATCCAACAAATAAAAAACCTATAAAGGTTATTAAAGAAAAGGAGGATACCATTATGCGTAAGGGATTAACAGAGGTTGTATTTATACTGGATAGAAGCGGTTCTATGAGAGGACTCGAAGCTGATACTATCGGCGGCTTCAATTCAATGATTGAAAAACAACAGAAAGAAGAAGGAGAGGCTTTTATATCTACGATATTATTTGATGATCAGTCGGAGGTTCTGTATGACAGAGTTCCTATCGGTAAGGTAGAGCAAATGAATGATAATCAGTATTATGTAAGAGGATGCACGGCTCTTCTGGATGCTATAGGTGGAGCTATTCATCACATAGGAAATGTACATAAGTATGCCAGACCTGAAGATGTTCCGGAAAAAACACTTTTTATAATCACTACAGACGGTATGGAAAATGCCAGCAGAAAATATGATTATAATAAGGTAAAGAAGATGATTGAGAGGCAGAAGGAAAGATATCATTGGGAGTTTATATTCCTTGGAGCTAACATAGATGCTGTTGAAGTAGCTGGAAGATTTGGCATAGATGGATCAAGAGCTGTAAGGTATGAGTGTGATTCTGAGGGAACTCAGCTTAACTTTAATGTAATGTCAAAAATGGTTAGTACTGCTAGAGCATGTAAATCAGCTATACTTATGGAAGATGCATTTGATAATGATGAAATGCTGGAAGATATTCGAGATGACTATAAAAAGCGTCACCGCAAGTAAGAGAGGTGGCCGTTATGAAAAACTATTGGTTAGATGGAATCATGGGCGTTGCCGTAGGTGACGCCCTGGGACTTCCGGTTCAGTTTATGAGTAGGGAAGAACTTGTGTTGAATCCGGTCACAGGAATGCGTCCCTGTGATTTATATCTTTCTCCAATCGGCACCTGGTCAGATGATACTGATACTATAGCAGCAATAGCCGGTGGACTGGCAGGCCTTTATTATGGATATGATGCTATTCCAAGTGAATGGCTTGAAGTATTAAGAAAAAGAGAATGGCTTGAAGCAAATGCCATTAATGGGAAAGGCTTAGAGTAAGAATATCAATATAATCAAGCGTTAGAGCTGATGGACGTATGGCCTTTGGAAGTATATAACCTATTTCCATATAGTCATCTACATCAAGAGGTTTGGCTATAATATTCGGACCATTCAGCTCTTCATTTATGATACCACTGCAAATGGTATAGCCATTCATGCCAATCAGCATATTGAATAGCGTGGCTCTGTCCCGGACGATTATTTCCTTGTCAGAGTCAACTGTACTTAGTATTTCTTCAGAAAAATAAAATGAATTGTGTGATCCCTGCTCATAGGCTAGACGAGGGTATGGCTTTAAATCTTCAAGCGATATACTCTTTAACCTGGCGAGCGGGGATTTTCTTCCTATAAAGACATGTGGCTTAACCTTGATTAGGGATGTAAAAGAAAGGTTGTTGTCGCGTAAGGTCTTATTTATGACTGTTTCGTTAAACTTGTTTAGATAAAGGATGCCTATCTCGCTTCGAAGATTCGCCACATCCCTTATTATGTCATAGGTCTCGGTTTCTCTCATATGGAATTCATACTTATCACCACCGGCTTTCTTAAGGAGTTCTACAAAGGCTTCTACTACAAAAGAATAGTGCTGTGATGAAACCGAGAATCTATGCTTTCCTGCTATAGTTCCACTATATCTTTCCTCAATCAGGTTGGCCTGCTCCAGAACCTGTCTGGCATAACCTAAAAACTCTTCCCCCTCAGGTGTCAGTTCAATTCCCTTTTTTGATCTATTGAATATAGTAATATTATATTCTTTCTCGAGTTCCTGAATAGATGCAGTAAGACTAGGCTGTGCTATAAAAAGCTTTTTAGCTGCATCGGTTATATTTCCGGTATCTGCTACTACTGTAATGTATCTTAATTGCTTTAATGTCATGATAAATCCTCCGCTTTGTATATAAGGATGGCTATAGGAAAAAGCTATAGCATGTTATAACCATAGGTTATATTTATGACTATAACAGCAAATATAGAAAAAATCTATGAAAAAATAAATGTTTTTTATATTTTACCTGCTAATTGACTGGATTTATACTTCTGAAACAAGAAAAAAGGAAAGGAGAATGACAGAAATGAAGACATCGGTTATAGGTTATCCAAGAATAGGTAAGAACAGAGAATTAAAATTTGCTTCGGAGAAGTTTTTTAAAAAAGAAATTACAGAGGAAGAGCTAAAAAGCTTAGCAGCAGAACTTAGAAAGGAAAACCTTTTTAAACAAAAAGAATCAGGTATAAGCTTTATCCCATCGAATGATTTTTCTTTCTATGATAATGTACTGGACACTGCATTTCTTTTTAATATTATTCCGTCCAGATACACCACACTTGGACTTTCAGACCTCGAGACATACTTTGCGATGGCAAGAGGCTATCAGGGAGATAAAGGAAATGTAAAAGCCCTGGCAATGAAGAAATGGTTTAATACGAATTATCATTATATCGTTCCTGAAATAGATGATGATATAGAGATTAAGCTAAATGGTGCTGCTCCGGTAGATGCATATAAGGAAGCTAAAGCTGAAGGTATTGAGACTAAGGTGGTTATAGTTGGTCCATTTACGCTCCTAAAGCTTGCTAAATACACAGGCACCAAATCCGCAAAGGACTTCGCCAGTCAGATTACAAAAGGTTATATTGAACTGATCTCAAAGCTTTCAGATGCTGGTGCTCTATGGATAGAGTTTGATGAACCATCACTTGTTAAGGATTTGGATTCTGAGGATAAAGTGCTTTTTGAAGAGATTTATAAGTCCCTCCTGGAAAACAAAAAGACACTCAAGGTTCTGCTTCAGACTTATTTTGGCGACATCCGTGACATTTACGGAGAGGTGACAGGCCTCGACTTTGATGGAATCGGTCTGGATTTTATAGAAGGAAGAAAGACATTTGAGCTTGTTAAGACAAATGGCTTCCCGGCAGATAAGATTCTTTTTGCCGGTCTCGTAAATGGAAAGAATATCTGGAAAAATAATTATGCAAGGACATTAGATACTGTAAAGGAACTAAAGAATATTGCTGGAGAAATAGTACTAAGCACATCCTGCTCACTCCTTCATGTTCCGTACACATTAGAAAGTGAGAGTAAGCTTTCGGCTGACTATCTGGATCACTTTGCCTTTGCAGAGGAAAAGCTTACAGAACTAAACGAACTTTCGGGGCTTATTGATATTTCGGCTTCCGGAAATGTGGCAGCTCAGGTTAGCTTTATAGATAATCAGAAGCTTTTCCATGGCAGAAAAGATTCTAAAGATGAAGCGGTGCAGGAGAGAGTCGCTGGTATAAAGGATTCGGATTATACAAGACTTCCTGAATTCCATGAAAGAGAAAAGGTTCAGAAGGAAAAGCTTAAGCTTCCACTGTTCCCAACTACAACCATTGGATCCTTTCCTCAGACACAGGATGTAAGACAGAACAGACAGAAGTTACGTAAGGGACTCATTTCTGTCGAAGAATATACAGAATTTAATAAGAAGAAAATAGCTGAATGTATAAAGCTTCAGGAGGAGATTGGTCTTGATGTAATCGTACACGGTGAGTACGAAAGAAATGACATGGTTGAGTATTTTGGCGAAAACCTGGCAGGATATGTCTTTACCGAGAAAGCCTGGGTTCAGTCATATGGAACAAGGTGTGTTAAGCCACCTATCATCTGGGGTGATGTATCGCGCAAGAAACCTATAACTGTAGCATGGTCAAAGTATGCAAAGAGTTGCACTGACAAGCCGGTTAAAGGAATGCTGACAGGTCCTGTTACAATTCTTAACTGGTCGTTCCCGAGAGAAGATATATCGATTAAGGAAAGCACACTTCAGATAGCACTAGCTATTAGGGATGAGGTCCTTGATCTTGAAGCAAATGGAATAGATATTATTCAGATAGATGAGGCGGCGCTTAGAGAGAAGCTTCCACTCCGTAAATCAGACTGGTACAGTGAGTATCTTGACTGGGCAATTCCGGCCTTCCGTCTTGTACATAGCGGCGTTAAGCCAGAAACCCAGATTCATACGCATATGTGCTACAGTGAATTTACAGATATAATCCCTGCGATAGATGCTATGGATGCTGATGTCATTACATTTGAGGCATCGCGTTCAGATCTTCAAATACTTGACAGCCTTAAGGAAAATGATTTTCAGACAGAGGTTGGTCCTGGTGTATATGATATCCACAGTCCTAGAGTTCCATCAGTCGAGGAAATTGTAAATGCGCTTAATGCCATGAGAGATAGGATAGATGATAGTAAGCTCTGGGTAAATCCGGATTGCGGACTTAAAACCAGAGGCGAAACCGAGACTAAAGCAAGTCTTATAAATCTCGTAAAGGCCGCTAATATCATTCGAGATGATAAACGAAAATAATAATATGACACTTATGTCATAATATGTGTGAGGTAAACCATTGAAGATATCAGAAGTTTATAAGAATAAGAAGAGAAGTCTTTCTTTTGAAATATTTCCGCCGAAGAAGGACGCGCAGCTTGATAATATAGATGATACTTTGGATGTTCTGTCAGAGCTTCATCCGGATTTTATAAGTGTCACATTTGGCGCAGGCGGTTCATCTAATTGCAATCGTACGATAGAGCTGGCAAAGAAGATAAAATATAAATATGGTATCGAGCCAGTGGTTCACCTTACATGTCTCCATTATGACAAGGCGGAGATAGAGGAGTTCGCTCGAGTGCTTAAGGCAGAAGGTATCGAAAATGTCCTGGCCCTCCGAGGTGATAAGAGTGATAAGGTAATGGCGAAGGATGATTTTAAACATTCATCTGATCTTATAAGATTTCTGAAGCCAAATTATGATTTCTGTTTTCTGGGTGCCTGCTACCCTGAGTGTCATCCGGAATCACCTAACAGAGTGAGTGAGCTTAAATGCTTAAAGTCTAAGGTTGATGCCGGGGCTGAGGTGCTTATATCACAGCTTTTCTTTGATAATGATGCATTCTTCCATTTTGATGAGGAGTGTAAGATAGCAGATATAGATGTTCCTGTAATTCCGGGTGTAATGCCGGTTATAAATGCGACTCAGATAAAAAGAATGATCAGCATGTGTAATGCCACATTTCCGGAAAGGTTTGAAAGGATAATTAGGCGCTACGAGGATAATAAGGAGGCGTTGTTTGATGCAGGTATGTCATATGCTCTTAGTCAGATAATTGATCTGCTTGTAAGTGATATACCTGGCATCCATCTCTATACCATGAACAATCCGGCTGTAGCAAGAAGGATATGTGAGGGTATTAGAAATATTGTTTAGTTAAATCTTTATAAGCTACTTAATCATGCTATATAGTAACAAAATACCTTCTCCAAAAGAGCTTGCCTACTCCGGCAGGCTCTTTTACTATCCAGTGTTTATGCGGGTTTGCGGAATGTTTGAGACACTTAAGATGACATTTGCATCACAGGATACCTGTATTTATTCAAGTGATAGCCGCTTTACTTGATGGACTTGCTATAAGAGGAAATGATGCTCAGAATAATCAGGACAACGTAAGAGAATCCGTAAAAGCCTGGCTATCAGGGCTTGGTTACTAAAATTGAAAAGAATCATATTGTAAGCAACCTGTGGTGCTGGAAACGGTATCATGGGTTGCTTTTGGAGCAACCGTTTTTATATATAGTTTTGTATAATGACTTCAGAAAGTGAAACACCGGAAAGTTACCGAAGAACCGCTAACTTCTCAAAATGTAACCCGCCAAAAGCTTTCCTGCAAAGTATAGTATGGCTCCCTCATCGTCCTGCCATATTCGATGGCTCTGGGGTTCTGCACACATAAGATATCCCATTTTCTTATCTGCCATCCGAAGCTTGACTATCATAAAGGTTTCCAGCTTATGTCTGGTAAGGAAATCATAGAAAACAGGACTTTTATCCATGATTTCTTCCACGCTATTAGACTTGAACATATCATTTGTAAGCAGGTGATCTATATCATCTACCGTATCGCCGTTTACAGTATGTAGAAGGTCGCTGACTTTATTATCCTCAGTTATATAGAAGAGATTCTTGATACGTATATCCTCTTCAAGAACAGGGAACATCTTTTCAAGCTTCTCCTGCACGGTTGTACCCTTATCGAAGCTCTCTGACAGGTTGTAAAATGTCTGATATATACCATGATGGGTCAGCTTTCTGATCTCGAGATTCTTATGCTTGGCTTCAACATATATTATATAGCAGTTTCGTCCCTTGGTCTTTCCTCTGTAAAGGGTTTTATCCATTAGTGTAAAAAGATCATCATAATTATCCGCATCAGTAGGATATGTGGCGCTCCCGATTGTAGCGGTTATGAAGGGATCGCAGGATTCCAGACTGATATTTTTTCTGAGAACAGTGTAGTTTGCATACATATTCTTGTAGAAAAGCTTTTTGTCGTCATATTCCAGATCCTTGAGATTTATCAGCATGAATTCATCACCGCCGATTCTTCCTACGAATCCATTTTCACCAAGATAAGATATCATATCGTTACATACTCCGCAGAGTACCTCGTCGCCGATCTTGTGACCGTAGTTATCATTTATGGCTTTGAAATTGTCAAGATCCATTATGGCAACTGTACATGGAATATGGTTCTGAATAAGATGATTTACATAGCCGATAATATATGGCCTTAGGATAACGCCGGTAAGTGAATCCAGAATGCTTGTAATGTCTTTGGTTTTTAGAAGATTATTAAAATAAATCTCTGTCGATAACTGTTCCCTTTTATACATCTTTAAATCCTCATAAAACAAAAATAAACCAACTATATTATAGCAGACTATTCAGGTCATGCCTAGTGACAAAAGCTTTAAGACAGATCTATCTTTCCGTCTGTAAGAGCCTGATTAACCCAGAGCTTAAGGGAATCTACTATATTGGAAATGTTATTCAGATTCTCCTGAATAGCCTTAAAGTCCTCTACCTCATCCGGATCAACTGTGCCATCCTCCGCAATTTCCAGAAGTCTTTCCTTTTGCTTGTTAAGGGAACTGAGAGAATTATAAATCCTGAGAGACAGCTCAGAGAAATTGGAGGGCTGTATCTCATCAATGGTTTCTCTGCCTATACTGCATTCGTGTGTGCAGTAATAATTACAGAGCCCCGGCTTTTTGTAAGCCCTTGCCATAGCGATAACATCGTCCGGCTGGATGGTGGCTCTCTCATTTTCTATTTTATCCAGTCGGCTTTCTGAAATATAGCCCATTCGTTCACTTGCTTCGGCGCGGGTTAAACCTGCCTCCTCTCTGGATCTGAAATAAATATTTTTATTTGTTTTTATAGAACGTCTTCCCATTTTATTATACCTGGCTGAGCTTTCCTTTATTATGAAACACCGGTTAAGGCTTTTGACATGTGCCGATTAAAACTAAAGTTCACTTTATCATAACTATCCGGCTCATTCAATCCTACATTGTTTTTTGTGGCTATTCTTAATACTATTTGGTAAGATGTTTATTACTTGAAATATATATTGATTCGATATAGAACTAGTGCTAAATAAAAGACAGGTTTTGAATGGAGGAAATGCCATGTCCAGAAGTAATAATCAAAAGCTTAAATTATTATATCTCTCGAAGATATTAAAAGAGAAAACTGATGATGAGCATTATCTTACCATGCCTCAGATCATAGAGGAGCTTGGCAAATATGATATTGAAGCTGACAGAAAAAGTATTTACAGAGATATTGATGCACTAAATGACTTTGGGATGGATATCCTGAAGGACAGGGTCGGGGCACTTACTTATTATCACTGTGGTGACAGAGAGTTCGAGATAGCTGAGCTTAAGTTTCTGGTAGATGCTATACAGGCTTCAAAGTTTCTTTCCGAGAAGAAGACCAGGGAGCTTATCAAAAAACTGGAGGCGAATATCAGTACTTATGATGCAACGCTTCTGGAAAGAGAAGTAACTGTTAGTGGTCGTGTTAAGACGATGAATGAGAGCATTTACTATTCAATAGATACCATTCATAGTGCTATGAATGATAATAAATGTATCCGTTTCCGTTACTTTAGCTGGAATACCAAGTGCGAGGAGGAATTCCGACATAATGGAGAGTACTATCTGGTCAGCCCATGGGCGCTGCATTTTGATGATGAGAAATATTATCTGGTTGCCTATGATATGGAGAAGCAGGAAATGCGCCATTACAGGGTGGATAAGATGCGTGATGTCGGCATAGAGGATAAGAAGCGTAAGGGTGTAACTGAGTTCAAGAAAATGGATAAGGCTAAATATACTCAGCAGCATTTTGGAATGTTTGGCGGGAATGTGGAGACGATTTCATTAATATGTAATAATTATATGGCAAATGTTATCGTGGACCAGTTTGGAAAGGAAGTTATGATGTTTCCTGCCGGTGATGAGCATTTTCGTGTCAGCGTAGAGATTGCAGTAAGTGAGCAGTTTTTTGGATGGATAGTCGGACTGGGTGGAGCGGTCAGAATCGACGGGCCGGAGGCAGTTGTTCAGAAGTTTGATGAATGTATAAAGAAGTTTGTTAAAGAGTAACTGATCGGAACAAAACGTATGAATAATCTGACAGAGGTATATGAAAAACTAAATAAAAGGATTTCTGCAGATCATCTATATATGTATCCCGATACGGGGGATCTGGTCTATAAGGATAGCACCATAGAGGCTGTATTTTCGGATTCTCAGAATAAAACCAATATGCATTTTTTCTGGGAAGGCAAAAGATATGACTACGAGCTTCGTAATGTAAATGAATCCTATAGCATTATAAAGGATCTTCATCGAAAAAGAATCAGGTTTTGCCATAGAGAGGAGAAGGAGGTTTCGGTAAAGGGGCTGCTAAGATACCGGCTTAAGGTACAAAGAGGCTGGGTCAAGGTTATTCTTTCTCTGCTGGGTATAGCAATCATCATAGCTGCAGGGTTTATGATACTGGCAGGTGTTATGACCATGATTGACAGACACTTCGATATGGAGTGGGATGACATAGGCGCATTTATAGTTCTGGGTTTTGCAGTAAACTGTGGAATATCACTTATAACCTACGCCTTTGGACGAGTGATATATGAAGGCATATACTTTGCGGGCAATGTTTTTATGGGATTTGGTCTGGGACTGGTATGCTTTCAGATATATGATTATTATAGTAAAGAAGATAGTCTTCAGGATACGGTGTTCTTTATACTGTTCTTTTTATTTCTTGCTTTCGTGGGAGGGCTGTTTATATCCGTCAGTCATATGAAAAAAACGAAAATGGATGTGATAATAAAGAGAACTCCTGTTCTGCCGTCAAAGACCGAGCTGGACAGAATTTTAGGGAATCTATATATGGATAGTACTACTCTTGGTTTTCGTATCGAGCCGACAGAGGATATGGTTCTATATACCGGAAGCAGGGTAGGTGGTATGCCATATTCTGATGGCATGAGAGCTGCTCCGGTTACAATATCAGGTAAGGAAATGGTATTCTTATTCCAGATTAATCTGTCTGAGATAAGTGTGCCGTCGCCGCTTCCCCAAAGTGGAATACTGGAGTTTTTCATAGAAGATACCTGGAATGAAAGATATTTAAATGTTAAGGTGGAATATTATCCGTTTATAAGTAGTCTCAATCTGGGATACAATTTTGATGCAGGCAGTACTGCGATTAGATTTATCCCTGAAGAGATGAAGAGCTTGTGGAATATCAGACTGGAAGATATATACCAGAGCGCCTTCAGGATGGGTATAGAGCTTCAGCCTGATCTTGAACTGGCGGAAATATTGAAAGAGGCTGATAATGAAATGTATAGAGAGAGTTATCTGCTGGGTTCGACGAAGCCTTTTGCTGTAGAGTCCGGAAATGGAGTAACTCTCAGTGGTTCCGAGATTCCACTGGTCAGCTTTACCTATGATTCCAAGCTGAGCGTTCTTCTGGAACAGTATCTCAGTGAATTATATATGATGGATATGCAGTTATTTATAAGAAGAGAAGATCTCGCAATGCGGGATTTTACCAATATAATTACTATTGCTGATATGGAGTATGAAAGATGATTGATACAAAAGAAAAAAACGCTTCAGAACATAGTGCAGAGGCAGAATCTAAAGGAGTATTGGATAAAATATATGGCGGGCTGGAAATGAGCTGGCTCAAGGTTATTATTCTAGCAGTTCTGAGCGCGGTCATAACATCTGTTTTTCTGATCGTACCGGTCTTTAAGAATACATCCTTTGAAAGAATGGGTGTCTATCTTGAGGCGTGGATATTCTTAGCTATATGTATTATAGCCAATACTAAGAAACCGCTTGAAGCTGCCCTTAAAACATTTTAGTATGATAAATGTTCAGAGTAGTGAATTTGGAACAGTAAATATTATTATCGAGGATGGAGAAAATGAATATCCATATACTATAGAGGTGTATGAGGATGAAGCAGGATATAGTCAGATTGAAGTGAGGGAAAGATAGTATATGAACATTACAATTATCAGAAGTAAAAGAAAGACTGTGGCACTTCAGATCAGAGATATAGACGATATAGTTGTAAGAGCGCCGAATCGTATGCCCCAAGCGGATATTCAGAAATTTGTGGATTCGCATATGGACTGGATTCAGAAGAATCTGGAAAAGATGAAAAAAGCGAAGGAAGCAACGGACGATATAGAACCATTATCAGAAAAAGAAGTAAGAGAACTGGCTGACAGGGCGTGCAAGGTTATCTCCGAGAGGGTAAAGCATTTTGCGCCGATAGTTGGAGTGACCTATGGACGTATTACGATTAAAAATCAGAAGACCAGATGGGGAAGCTGCAGTACTAAGGGTAATCTCAACTTTAATGTTGCTCTTATGCTGGTACCCCCTGAAGTGCTTGACTATGTAGTGGTCCATGAACTGTGCCACAGGCTGGAAATGAATCATTCTCCGAGGTTCTGGAATGAGGTGGGAAAGGTAATCCCGGATTACAAGAAACATGAGAAATGGCTGAATGAGAACGGAAAGGCTATTATCCCCAAAATATTATTAAAAAAGTAAGGTTGCATCAGAAATAAGAATTTCCAGGGTATAATAATTGACATAGAAAAAATATTAACAGAAAAATAATATTACAGAGTAAAAAATGACAGAGTTAAGAATTGGTAGAGATAAAAGATAACAGAATAAATAATTAATAGAGTAAAAAATATTGATAGAGAAAAATTTTATTAAATAGAAAATAAATATATGTAAATATTTAACCAATGAAGAATGGAGGAAAGAAATGGTAGTTAAAAAGATTTACTTCGATATGGATGGCGTGCTGGCAGATTTTGACAGAGGAGTCAGAGAGCTTTGTCATATGGAACCCTCACCTCAGAATGAGGGCTGGAGACCGGGAATGGATGATCCCATGTGGGCAAAGGCAAGACAGATAGAGCATTTCTACGATAAGCTGGAGCTGCTTCCGGGAGCAAAGGAAATGTTTGATTTTATCTATGGAAAATTTGGTGACAGATGCGAGCTTTTGACAGGAATTCCAAAGCCGAAGCGGGGAATGCTGCATTCAGACACGGATAAGGTAAAGTGGACCCGCCGTCTTCTGTCAGAGGATGTAGTTGTAAATACAGTTTACAGAGAAGAAAAACCGAACTATTGCTCCGGACCGGACTGCATACTTATAGACGATCTCAAGGCAAACGTGGCAGACTGGGTAAAAAACGGAGGTACCGGCATCGTTTTTGAAAATGCTCAGCAGATCATAGACATATTCAGCGGCTCAGACTATGAATAGGTAACAAGCTGGTGGTGACAAGGTGCCTGTCCCCTTGTCACGGTGACAGGGGGACAGGCACCTTGTCACCAAAAATATCTTGACAAATTAGATGCAAATTACTATTATTTAGCAAATAGGCGTTAAAGAGAAGAGTAAGGTAAAAACAGCCTACAGAGAGGTTCACGTATTCTGAGAGTGAGACCAGGAAATGCTTACCCGAAGACCACCTCCGGATTGCTTAGTTTATTTTAAAAACTTCATACCGATATTTAATGAGTGCCTTCTACAATTTGCTTACAGGTTTGTTAATAAATAGACTTACAAGTTTGCTGATTTACAGGTTTACTAGTTTATAAGTTTAAACTTATAAGTTTACAAAGTTTATATTATAGAAGGAATCGGGGTGGAACCGCGAGATGATCGTCCCCGGCGTACAGTTTATGTATGCCGGGTTTTTTAATTCCGGTTTTAATTACGAAAGGTTAACCATTCAGCGATGAGGTACCCTGCCTTATATAGATATAGATAGGATAATCATATCTACATGACCTGAATATGCACCGATAATTAATATGCACCAAATAATAAATATGTACCAATAAAATGGTTTTAACGGTGATAATCCGGATAGAATAAACTCAGGGTTTATGGAAATGTTATAAAAACAGGCGTTATCAGCCGAAAAGTATAAAAGTATATTTGAACAAATAGATAAGCGAAAGGAGAAAGATTATGATTATTACATTAAAAGATGGATCATCAAAAGAGTACAGCAGTCCCATGTCTGCCATTGATATCGCAAAAGATATCAGTGAGGGGCTGGCACGTGTTGCATGTGTGGCAGAGATTAATGGAGAGGTAAAGGACCTTAGAACAGTTATATCCGAGGACTCAACCCTTAATATTCTTACATTTGACAGTGAAGAGGGTAAGAAGACTTACTGGCATACAACAGCTCATGTTCTTGCACAGGCTGTAAAGCATCTTTATCCGGATGCCAAGTGTACTATAGGACCTGCAATCGAAAATGGTTTCTATTATGATTTTGATATGCCATCACTTACAAGAGATGATCTTGATAAGATCGAGGCTGAGATGAAGAAGATCGTTAAGAATGGCGATGATGTGGAATATTTCACACTTTCCAGAGAAGAAGCAGTTAAGCTTATGGAGGAGAGAAATGAACCCTTCAAGGTTGAACTTATAAATGATCTTCCTGAGGATGCTGAGATAAGCTTCTATAAGCAGGGTGACTTCACAGATCTTTGTGCAGGTCCTCATCTTATGAATACCAAGGCGGTAAAGTTCTTCAAGCTTACATCATCATCAGCCGCTTACTGGCGCGGAGATGCTAATCGTGAAACTCTTACACGTATCTATGGAACATCCTATACAAAGAAGGCGGACCTGGAAGAGCGTCTTGCATATCTTGAGACAGTTAGGCTTCGTGACCACAACAGACTGGGTCGTGAGCTGGAGTACTTTACAACTGTTGATGTTATCGGACAGGGACTTCCACTCTTCATGCCAAAGGGTACAAAGGTTATCCAGACTCTTCAGAGATGGATAGAAGACCTTGAGGACTATGAATGGGGCTATGTAAGAACCAGGACTCCTCTTATGGCAAAGTCCAACCTGTATAAGCTTTCAGATCACTGGTTCCACTATAAGGATGGTATGTTCGTTCTTAATGATGACCTGATGAGTGATGTTGATGCTAAGGAGGATCAGAAGCTCTACAACGATCCTGCTGTTGCCATGAAAAATGCACAGGAAAAGGTTTATGCTGATAAGGACGGAAGAGAGGTTATGGCTCTTCGACCTATGACATGTCCTTTCCAGTATTTTGTATATAAGGCTAAACAGCACAGTTACCGTGACCTGCCTTATCGTATGGGCGAGACATCAACACTTTTCAGAAATGAAGACTCAGGTGAGATGCATGGTCTTACAAGAGTAAGACAGTTTACTATATCAGAAGGACATCTTATCTGTACTCCTGAGCAGATTGCAGATGAGTTCAAGAACTGTGTAAAGCTTGCCAAGTATTGTCTTACAACTCTTGGTCTTGAGGGAGATGTATCCTACAGAATGAGTAAGTGGGATCCTGCAAATCCTGACAAGTATCTTGGAACTGCAGAGGACTGGGACAAGGTTCAGGGTGCGATGCGCGAGATACTTGATGATATCGGATTGGACTATGTAGAAGAAGAGGGTGAAGCTGCATTTTACGGTCCTAAGCTTGATATTCAGGCGAAGAATGTATATGGCAAGGAAGACACGATGATTACTATCCAGTTGGATATGTTCCTTTCAGAAAGATATGACATGTCATATATAGATCAAAATGGCGAGAAGAAGAGACCATATATCATTCACAGAACATCCATGGGCTGTTATGAGAGAACACTTGCATGGCTTATAGAGCATTATAATGGCAATCTTCCTACATGGCTTTGTCCTGAGCAGGTTCGCATACTTCCTATCTCAGAGAAATATATGGACTATGCTGAGCAGGTCAGAAAGGAACTTAGAAAGGCGGATGTTAAGGTAGAGGTTGATTCACGTTCTGAGAAGATCGGTTATAAGATAAGAGAAGCAAGACTGAACAAGCTTCCTTATATGCTTATAGTTGGAGCAAATGAAGCCGAAAGTGGTACAGTTTCTGTACGTACTCGTGGAGATGACGGTGACCTTGGTTCTATGGAGCTGTCACAGTTTATTGATAAGATCACACAGGAAATTCGCGATAAAGTGCATGATTGATAATGTAGTTGATATCTTAGATAATATTTGCTACATTGAATTGCAGCAAATAAATATGGTGCTATAAAGTGTATTGTAAAGTGAGGAAAAGACATGGACGAGTTTAATCAGGGAAATGGCCAGCCTGAACAGTCAGGATACGGCCAGCCACAACAGCCGGGATACGGCCAGCCACAGCAGCCGGGATACGGCCAGCCACAACAGCCGGGATATGGTCAGCCACAGCAGCCGGGATATGGCCAGCCACAGCAGCCGGGATATGGTCAGCCACAACAGCCGGGATATGGCCAGCCACAGCAGCCGGGATACGG
>DGRT01000081.1 GCA_002391105.1 Lachnospiraceae bacterium UBA4381
TCTTATGAATTTGGGATATTTATAGCTGCTCTTGTATGCGGGATTATCTGCGGTGAAGACTATAGAGATAAGGTGGCAAACTACGAAGTACTTTCAGGACATTCGAGGGAGAGTATCTTTTTTGCAAGAAGCCTTCTTGCCTCACTCTCTGCCGCCGTTTTATCTACCCTGCTGGCATTTATACCTATGATTGCGGGGTTAGTTGCAGGAGGATGGGGGAATAAGGTAGACATCAGTTCCATGATACTAAGGCTGCTTCTTCTTTTCTTCCCTTATCTCAGGCTCGCCACGTTCTTTGCTCTTGTCACTTTCATTGTGAAAAATCATTACATAATGATGGCTGTCGGATTTGTGACAATGATGATAACCACCGTACTGTCGGAAATGATGAAAGACAGAGGAAACTACAGTATGAGCGTATTCAATATGAAATACCTCTTAACCTTTGACAACTGGAATGTATATAACCTGGATCCCAAGGTGGGAATAGTAGAATATCAGTCCTTTAGCAGTGCCATACCTTCCGGTCTGATAGGAGGAACAATTGTAGTTTCACTTATATTCGCAGTGATTTACTTATTAGCAGGCTATGCACTGTTCAGACGCGACGAACTGAATTAAGAAGGCTTTACTTAGAAAGGTATGATTATGGAAATATCATTTATAATAATAGAATTGCTGGTTACAGTTTTTATATTCCTGCTGACAGGGATAGAGGAAAGGTTTGCATCAAATAGGTGGAGACTTGCGTATGCCGCACCATTATTTATTCTGATAATAATGACTATAATCTCAGGTTTCAGCGTTTATTACACCGGAGCGTATATAGCAGCACTTGTGTGCATAGTGTCACTATTTGCCTGTAAAAAGGGAGTTAAAAGGATTCTGGCAGGAGCCGGGATAATCTGTGCAGCAATAAGCTTTGCTTTAGTTCTGTTTATTCCTGAACGGCGTAAGTCCGCATATCTGGATGATTTTGAAAAAGCCTTTTCTACTATGGAGGAGCACTATGTGTTAGATCAGGAAAAGGGTATTGATTTTGACGAACTGTATAAAATATATCATCCTCTATTTAAGGAGATTGATGAAACTCAGGATCATGTAGAGAATTACAAACTTTGGCAGAGATATACCGGTGAATTCTACGATGGACATGTAGGATATCAGATGAAAAGGGATGATCTCTTTCTGGATGCTCTCATGAAATCCTATGGTAATGATTATGGACTTTCTCTTATAAAGCTGAGCTCCGGAGAATATGCGGCAGTAAATGTTGAAGGTTATGATAATTCTTATAATGTGACAAATGATGAGAAGGATGATATGGGAATATATCGGATAAAGGATGATTTTCTCAGTGAAAACGCAGAGTCCGAGAGGCTGACTCTTAAAAATGCCGGAATAAAAAATGGAACTATCATTACTAAATGGAACGGTAAGCCTATCGATGAATACTTTGGAGAATTAAGCTACTACTTTGAACAGTATCCGGTACGTGAAAATGAAGAGTTTTATCAGCCTGTATATGTTGCAGGAATTGGCATGGGTATGAATTATGGTGAAACCTTTGTGCCGGCAGACGAAAGAAGAAAGGTCAGCGGGACAGATGAAAAGAGAGATAATGATAAAGATAATTATGCTTCCCCGTCAGCCGAGATTACATTTATAAATGATGACGGTATTGAGGAGACTGTAACAGCTCCGAGTCTGAGTGCATATTTTCCAAGAATGTATGATACTATATACAGGCTTGATGCAGGAACCAATATCAGTAATCTTGAGTGGCAGGAAATAGATGGGGATACGGTTATGATACGTATCAGTGAGATGGCATATGATCAGGAAACATATAGTGGTGCCGATTATACCGAAATGACAGATGAACTGAGAAAACAGGTGCTGGATTATAAATCGAAAGGAATTAAGAATATAGTAATTGACCTGAGGTACAATGGCGGTGGCAGTCCTTACTTCGTGGAAGGTGTGGCATGTCTCTTTGCACCGGAAGGGGAACACAGTGTTTACTACAGTGCTGTTATAAATGAAGATACTGCATCCTTCGAAAGAGATGAAGATGGTATGTATAAAAAGGGCGACCTCTTTACCTATCAGGGAGAAAACCTCTGGGCTGATGGAAATATAATCCTTTTGGTGAATAATCACTGTGTAAGTGCCGGGGATGATATGACATATGTTATGGGAGATTTTCCTAATGTTAAGATTATGGGTACTACAAGGTCTAACAGCTCCTGTCAGGCAGTGAAAGGAGTAGAGCTTTCAAGCGGAAGTGTAAGCTTTTCGGCTGTGCCGAACCTGCTTCCAAGTGGCGAGGTCGCTATAGATACATTTACGGATCATGTGGGAAGAACACCTTTTGATGAAAAGATTCCTATGACACAGGAACTTATAAGTGGTATATTTGATAAAGGAGATGACTATATACTGAAATATGCGGTTGATTCTTTCACTGACTACTAAAAGGGAGATAATACATGAGAAGGGTGCTCATAGTAGAAGATGACAGGGAAATAAGAACCCTGCTAAAGGACTTTTTGATTGAAAATGAATATGAAGTAATTGAAGCATGTAATGGAAGGGAAGCCTCTGCCTGTATCCGGACAGAGGCTTATGATATTATCCTGATGGATATGATGCTTCCATATAAGTCAGGAAATGATCTGATAAGAGAGTTAAGAGAGTCATCAGCAACCGGGATAAAAGATACCCCGGTTATTGTTATTTCTGCAAAGTCCTCAAAGGATACAAGACTTGAAGCATTAAAGATGGGTGCCGATGACTATATAGTGAAACCATTTGATATGGATGAGGTACTGGTTAGAATAGAAGTTGTACTTAGAAGAAGCAATACATCGCTTGACGTGGATGAGAGCATTTTGTCCTATAATGGAATAGAGCTGAATAAACAGCTTAATTCTGTAAGCTACGAAGGCAGTCCGATCAGACTGACTGCTAAGGAAATGCAACTGCTTGTATTATTCTTGGAATATCCACAGAAAACCTTTTCCAAGGCAAATCTATATAAAGCTGTATGGAATGATGATTATATCTATGAGGATAATACCATCAATGTGCACATGAGTAATCTTAGAAATAAACTCCGAAAGGTAACCGGGAAAGAAGTAATAGAAACTGTATGGGGAATAGGATATAAACTAAAGGATGATAAGGGTTAGATAAGATGAAGATATGTATCATTATTATATTGGCCATTATATGTCTCGTCTTAATAATAAGGCTTCTGGTTATAAGGGCGAATCTGGATAGTATAGTAATAGAGCTTAGGAAAAACCGAAAAGAAGATTATAACAGACAGCTTAGAGTTGACCTCAGCAGCGGAAGTGTTGCGAGAGTTGCTTCAGAGATAAATAAGAATCTGGATTACCAGAAAGAACTGAAGCTGGAAAGTGACAGATCTAGAAGACAGCTAAAGCAGTCAGTTTCCGATATAGCCCACGACTTAAGGACTCCTCTAACAGTTGTGAAGGGAAATCTGCAAATGCTTGAAAAAGAGGATCTGTCAGAGAAGGGGAAGCAGTACCTGGAGGTCAGCAGAAAAAAGGCAGATATGCTAAAGGATATGGTTGATGAATTCTTCGAGATGTCTGTGCTTGAAAGTGATGCCGGGGATGTGACATTTGAAGATATTGATCTTATCAGTTTTATGACGGATTTTTTTATTGATAATGAGGCACTGATACGGGATAGAAGTCTGGAGCCGAAGATAGACTTTCCGGATAAAACTATAAAGATTATGGCAGACAGGGAGATGCTTTCAAGAGTTTTCGGTAATATCTTTAATAATATTTTGAAATATGCCAGAGACAGCTTTGCAATCAGTATAGAGGATAGTCACGATAAATATGTTTATGTCCGGATATCAAATCCTGTAGTTGAATCTAATGAGATAGATATTAGTCATATATTTGACAGAACCTACAGGGCAGATAAGGCAAGATCTGTTGGAGGAGCAGGCCTTGGGTTATATATTGCGAAGCTTCTGATGGGCAGACTAAAGGGAAATATTGAAGCTGAGATAATAGAGAATAATCTGATATTTTCTGTGCAGCTTATGAGATTTAGAGAAATATAATTAGAAGATGGATTTTTTATTATATTGATGTTAAAATCATAAACATTATGATTTAAAATCAAAGGAGAAAAATTATGGAAAACAAATGGGTCAGAGCAGCTATCCCCGCGCTGCTCATACATTGTTCGATTGGTACTGTGTATTGCTGGAGTACATTTAAAGAGGCAATAGCTGACAGAATCGGAGTAAGTACCTTTGCTACAGGCTGGGCATTTTCTCTGGCTATATTCTTTCTGGGTATGTCAGCGGCATTTGCCGGCAGAATAGTAGAGAGTGATATTCACAAATCGTCCCTTATTGCATGTATTTGTTTTACAGTTGGTATGATTGGAACCGGTCTTACTATCCAGTTTGCGAAGGGAGTAGTTGCATTGATCGGAATATATCTGTTCTATGGATGTATTATGGGTATAGGACTCGGAATAGGATACCTTACTCCGGTAAAAACCCTCATGCTGTGGTTTTCTGAACAAAAAGGTCTTGCAACCGGAATATCTATAATGGGCTTCGGACTTGCCAAGGCTATAGCGACACCTATAATGGAAATACTACAGAAGAACTACGGCATATCAGCCATGTTCTATGTGCTTGGTGCGGTTTATTTCTGTATGATGCTTCTGGGACATTTTCTTCTTAAAAAGCCTGAGGGCTGGGTTGAAAAAAGTGTCAAGGATACATCATTTAAGCTGGGTTCTATTGCCAAAAATAAAGTATTTATCGGTATATGGCTCATGTTCTTCATAAATATTCACTGTGGTCTGATGCTGATAACCTATGAGAAGCAGCTTCTGAATGTTACCTTTGCACTTTCTGCATCGCTGGCTGCTATTGTAAGTATCGTGCCTTCTGTTACAGCAGCTTGTAATGCGCTGGGAAGGATAGGCTATTCCACGATTTCTGATAAGATGAAGGATAGAAGTCTGGTATATCAGATTATATACATCAGTTGTCTTTTGATAACCGGAATCATGGGATTTTCCGGACTTTTCGGCGCCGGCTTTACAGGAAACGGAGGCTTCTATGGTTTCCTCATCATCCTGATGCTTATGATAATTAATCTTGGTTATGGTGGTGGTTTCTCAACACTTCCTGCACTTCTTTCAGCAAGATTTGGCATGGAGAATATATCGAAGATCCATGGTGTGGCTCTTTCAGCCTGGGCTGTAGCCGGTATCACAGGTAACAATCTGTCTGAGATTATTCTTAGATCAAGCGGACAGAACTATACATATATTATTCTTACAGCAATGGTTCTATATACAGTTGCTCTTATAATATGTCTTTCTATGGTAAAAGAGAAAAGATAAGATTGAAAAGCTAAAAGAAAAAAGCTTAAGACTTATACAAAGCTATCAGAGGTTTATATGAATATTAAAAATGTTGTATTTGATGTAGGCGATGTGCTTGTTTCTTTTCGTTACAGGGATTATATGAAGGATCTTGGATTTCGTGAGGATGTAGTTGATTTTCTATCTGAGAATATGGTTCTGACTGAATTCTGGCATGAACTGGATCTTGGTACCAGAACCGAAAAAGAGGCACCCATGTTTTTTACTGAAAAATACCCTCAGTATAAGGAGGAAATCAGCTCCTTCTGGAAGAATATTGATGATATAGTCTGGGAATATGACTACGCAGCGCCTCTTATCAAGAGTATTAAGGACAGGGGCTATGGAGTATATATTCTTTCCAACTATCCGGAAGAACTGTCTAAGCTTCATTGGAAGAGATTTAAGTTTTTAGGATATACAGACGGCCATATAATATCTGCATTTGAAAAGATAACCAAACCCGATGCTGCTATCTACAGACTTCTGGAAAGCAGGTTTGGTATAGAGCTTTCAGAGTCGCTTTTTATTGATGACAGAATGGTAAATATCGATGGTGCAAGAGCAGTAGGAATGCAGGCGATTCTTTTTGAAGGATATGAGAAGCTGAAGAATGAGCTGGTAAAGCTTAATATATTATAGTTATTTATGGAGATACATTATGCTTATAGATGTTAAATGTCCTGATTGTGGTGAAATCCTTAGAATCAATATGGACAAAAAGCCCGGTCATTGTTACTATTGTGGTAGGCTTCTTAAAGTTAGTCCCGAAACACTTCAGGTCGAACCGGGAAAAGGCCTGGAAAAGGATGTTATTCAGACCCAGTATAAGACCTTAAAGGAATTACAGGGGAAGAATAAGAGGAGAAGCAGGATCATCATTAGTGATGAAGAGTAAAGCTATATAACGAAAGAGGGGTAAATGCTATGTATAATGAGAGCAAGGTATGGGTCGGAGTTACAGACCGTGGGGATAAGGTGAGTCTTCTTCCGAAAATGGCTAACAGACATGGTCTGGTTGCCGGTGCTACAGGAACAGGAAAAACAGTAACACTTAAGGTTCTTGCTGAAAGCTTTTCTGATATGGGAGTTCCGGTATTTATGGCTGATGTAAAAGGCGATATAGCAGGACTTGCAGTACCGGGAACAGACAGCGAAAACATGCAGGAGAGAATAGCAAGATTTGGACTTGCGGATGCCGGTTTTAATTATAAGGGCTATCCTGTAACACTTTGGGATATATATGGTGAAAAGGGTGTTTCCCTCAGAACAACTATCTCAGAGATCGGACCGCTGCTTCTGGCAAGACTTATGGAATTAAATGATCTTCAGTCGGATATACTTTCGATAGTATTTAAAATAGCTGATGATAGTAACCTCCTGCTTATAGATACAAAGGATCTCAAGGCTATGCTTAACTATGTTTCGGAGCATAACTCAGAGTTTGAGGCGCAGTATGGTAAAATGAGCCCTCAGTCCATAGCTGCCATAGTAAGAGCGCTTGTATCACTTGAGGTTGCCGGCGGAGATAAGTTCTTTGGTGAGCCTGCAGTAAATATTATGGATTTCTTTAACTTTGGAGATGCCGGTAAGGGTATGATAAATATTCTGGACAGTTCCAGTCTTATCAATAATACTAAGCTTTATTCCACATTTCTTCTGTATCTCCTCTCAGAGCTTTTTGAAAGACTTCCTGAAGTTGGTGATATGGATAAACCTAAGATGGTATTCTTTTTCGATGAGGCGCATCTTCTCTTTAAGGATGCACCCAAGGCGCTTCTGGAGAAGATAGAGCAGGTTGTTAAGCTTATAAGATCTAAAGGCGTGGGTATATATTTCTGTACTCAGAATCCGAAGGATATTCCGGATAGTGTTCTGGCACAGCTTGGAAACAAGATACAGCATGGCTTAAGAGCATATACACCTGCGGATCAGAAGGCTGTAAAGGCAGCAGCGGAGTCCTATAGGGCAAATCCTGATTTTGATACCTATGAAACCATCCTTAGTCTTGGTACAGGCGAAGCTGTTGTATCCTTCCTTGGAGAAGATGGTATTCCCGGGATAGCTGAGAAGACATATATACTTCCACCGCAGTGCAGCTTTGGTGCCATATCTGAAAGTGACAGGGACAGACTGATCAAATCAAGCATCTGCTATAGTAAATATGCTGAAATGATAGATCCGGATTCGGCATATGAATTCCTGGAGAGAAGAGGTATCGAAGAAGCAGAGGCTCTTGCAAAGGCAAAGGAAGAGGCTGAAGCTGAGAAGCAGCGCGAAAAGGAAGAAAAGGAAGCTGAAAAGCAGCGTGAAAAGGAAGAAAAGGAGGCTGCAAGAGCTGCAGAAAAGGCTGAGAGGGAAGCTTTAAAAAAGGCTGAAGCCGAGGCAAAGGCTGCTCAAAGGGAGAAGGATAAGGCTGAGGCGGCTAAGAAGCGTGCCGCAAAGTCAGTTGGTAATACAGTGACCGGAACTGTCGGAAGAGAAGTGGGTAAGACTGTAGGTAAGAAATTCGGTAAGTTCGGTCAGACACTGGGTGGAAATCTTGGCGCAAGTCTCGGACGCGGAATCTTTGCTACACTATTTAATAAATAGTTTTATGTGAAGCCTGGCGCTTTTCTTCATAAGCATTTATTACATTCAGTAAATATAGAGAATATTAAAAAGACAGATGTGCTCATACACGTCTGTCTTTTATATTTCAGTCACTTAGGTTATGAAAATCTGGTTTCATATCCTTGAATGTAGAAAAGTACCTGAACCCCATAGAACTAATCATTTCTGAAGCTTCTTTAAATTGATAACCAATATGTGTCAGATCATGAGCATCACTTCCGAAGGTTATGATCTCACCTCCAAGTTCTTTATAGAGCTTAAGTATCTCGATGTGAGGATGTGCGTAGTCCATACCTCTATATAGACTGCCGGTATTGATTTCGATGCCTTTGCCATTTTCAACTATGTTCTTTAGGATTTCATATATTATATCTTTATATCTGGGGAAGTATATCTCTTTGAAATTCTCAGCATTTACTTTGGTAAAGTCCGGCTTATCTGTCGGTCCGTAGCGGAAAATATAGTCTATATGTCCATATACATTATAATCATTGAAATGACTTACAATATAAAGCATATCCTCAAAATAATGGATATATAATTCATTTTCATCTTTATAAGTACCGTCGGGATTCTTCCAGCTTTCTTTGTAATAAGGATCCATATTATTCACAACGTGAGAAGAACATATTATAAAGTCCAGTCCCGGATGCTCCTTACTGTAATTGTTTAATGTATCGCAGGTAGAGGGCATAAGTCCCTGTTCGACACCTGTCTTTATATCAAGCTTGTTCTCGTATCTGGTTTTAAGATCTTTCAGATATTCAATATAATCATCTATATTAAGGTCAAATGTTATATTTTCAGGATTATCCGGAAAGTCCAGGTCATTATGATCCGTGAAACATATAGAACCAAGCCCGAGAGTTTCTGCAGTTTTAATGATATCCTCCGGTTTGCTGTCCGAGTCAGAAGAAAAACAGGAGTGGAGATGATAATCCGGAACTAAATAGCTGTAGTTGTTCATTTATCGTACCTCTCTAAATACATATTCTCCTTCGATAGATTTATAATATATCACTCTGTGTGGTAATTATCAAATATGATAAACAAAAATATAAATCTAGTCTTGAAAATACTATTAAAAAAAGTTATCATAGAAAACGTAGAATGTTTAGCTGGATATATTCCGGCATTCATCAATAAATTTCTTAGGAGGATTTATAAAATGGCAGTAAAAGTAGCGATTAATGGATTTGGACGTATCGGACGTCTTGCATTCAGACAGATGTTTGGTGCTGAAGGATATGAGATTGTTGCTATCAACGATCTTACAAAGCCTTCAATGCTTGCTCATCTTCTGAAGTATGATACAGCTCAGGGTGGTTATTGTGGAAAGATCGGTGAAGGTCTTCACACTGTAACTGCTGATGATGATGCTAATACAATCACTGTTGATGGCAAGACTCTTCAGATCTATGCTAAGGCTGACGCAAATGAGCTTCCATGGGGAGAGCTTGGAGTAGATGTTGTTCTTGAGTGTACAGGTTTCTACTGCTCAAAGGATAAGTCAATGGCACACATCAATGCTGGTGCTAAGAAGGTTGTTATTTCAGCTCCTGCTGGAAATGATCTTAAGACTATCGTTTTCTCAGTAAACAACGATACACTTACATCAGATGATCAGATTATTTCTGCTGCATCTTGTACAACAAACTGCCTTGCACCTATGGCTAAGGCTCTTAA
>DGRT01000095.1 GCA_002391105.1 Lachnospiraceae bacterium UBA4381
GTCTCTTCTTTGCTGCCGACAATATGCAAAGTCCTTTTTTACCCTTTTCCTTACTATCCTCGATGCATGCTTGAAGAAGGTCCGTAGAATAACCATGTCCCTTTAAGGAACCGGATACCCATAGGCAATCTATATACATATACCCCTCTGCCTCTATCGGAACCCAGGCATATTCTGCAGGAATATATTCTATGAAACATTTACCCCGCTCCGCACTTTTTAAGAACACGAGTCCCTCATCGAACCTGTCACTAAGCCAAGCCTTCTTTGACGAGACCTGCACATCCTTATTATTTGTTATGGCACAGCAAATGTGCTCCTTCTCGAGATTTTCTTTTGTAACTCTGATGTATTCCATAATTCGTTTTCTTCTAACTGTCATACTTCAAGAATCTCTTTTTGCTTCTTCTTGCTGAGACTGTCAAAAACTACTGTATATGCTCTATCCAGCAAATCCTTCACAACATCATCCGGAACATTTCCATCAGCCTTCACCGAATTCCAATGAACCTTATTCATGTAATAACCTGGAATGATATCCTCATATTCCTTTCTATAAAACTCTCCTTCAATCGGTTCAAATTTTAGTGTTATGTAAACCGGTTTATCAGTCTCATCATCCCTGCAAATTGCAGCAAAGAGCTTCTCTCCAACATGAAAACGAATCCAGTTCCACTGTTCCTGAAAATCCTTTGTCACTCCCGCTTTCTTCATCAGATATTCTTCAATCCATTCATATTTCATAATCTAAATACCTCATTTCTGACAAAACTGTGTCCCTTCAATTCACTATATTTATATATCGAACAAACTCATCTGCTGATATTTATCCGGAAGCTCGTTCATATATCTAAAACAATCATTCGGGTTTGAAAGCATTCCATTCACTTTACATATTCTGCGTAGAATCCCCTGCAAAGCCTTTGCATTCGGACTTGGAAGTTCATATGAATTTCCATACCTCTGAATGTATCTCTGCTTCATGCCCGGAAAATGTTTATCCAGTGCTGCGTAGTAATACTCTCTATCGCCTTCACGAAGTGTTAGTCCCATTCCAAAATCGATGATTCCCTTCACACCTACACGAGCGCATTCCTCCAGAATAGAAGTAACATTTTCTTCAGTATCATTTATAAAGGGCAGAATTGGTGTAAGCCAAACAATTGTAGGAATACCTCTTTTCTGCATTTCTTCCAGAACTTCTATACGCCGCTTTGTGTTACAGACATTAGGTTCCAGAATCTGACACAGATCATCGTCATAGGTGGTGAGTGTTATCTGGACAACACATTTTGCAGACCTGTTTATCTCATCCAAAAGATCTATATCTCGGAGGATCCTGTCTGACTTAGTCTGAATAGCCAGCCCAAACTCATACTTCTTTATAATTTCAAGACACTTTCTTGTCAGTCCAAGAGCTTCCTCACAATGCATGTACGGGTCCGACATTGCACCAGTTCCGATCATGCATTTCTTCCTCTTAGACTTTAGAGCTTTTTCAAGAAGCTCCGGTGCATTCTGCTTTACCGCAATATCCTCAAAAGCATGTGTGAACTGATAGCATTTACTACGGCTGTCGCAATATATGCAACCATGACTGCACCCGCGGTATATATTCATCCCGTGCATACCGTTATTACTTGTAAGAATTCCTTTTGCATCAACAAAATGCATCTATCATTTCTCCTTATTTCCGCAGTACGCTACTCCATCCACCTGAAACTGTAGTCCTTCCGGGCCTCCAACATGAGCGAACTCTGTCTGTATGGATTTTCTTACAGGATACTTTCCGTTGAACCTTTCTTTTATAATCTTCTCCATTACCGGAATATTCCAGACATCTCTGAAGAGGCAGTCCATCTGAATTACATTTTCAAGTGTAAGTCCTACCATGGCAAGTCTCTCTTCCATCTGATCAAAAGCCGCATTAATCTGCTCTTCTATAGTTCCACCTGGATTTCCTGCGCAGTATCCCAGAAAGCAGAAATCTCCCGCTCTTATAATTCCTGAATGTGCCCACTGTTCATTTACATCATATCTTTCAATCTCACTCATCTTTATTCTCCTTACTATCTTCCTTTTACTTTATCTTTAAGGTTAATCTTACATATTATTTATATTTTTCAAGCATGGATTCCGCTACACTTCTCAGCCTGATTCTTGCCTCCGGCGGTTCCAGGACTTCTACTTTGTCTCCAAAGGTAAGCAGCCACATGACCATATTCTCCATGTCGTAATAATATTCGACCAAAAGTAGTCTACCATCTTCCGACACCTCATAGCATTCAGGTCCAAACTCTTCAACAAGCCTCCATTTCATGTCTTCTTCAAACAACGCTTTAAGCACAATATTACTCGGTGTCCTCGGCTCCGCAGAAAGCTCCGGCTGAGGTACATTTCTGCAGATAAATGTATCCTCTGTACTAATCACCTTATCCATTCTATTAAGCTTAAAGAGACGAAAATCTTTTCTCTTCAGGCACCACCCATACACATACCAGCTGGTCCATTTATAAATGATATAGTAGGGTTCTATCGTCCTCTTGCTCTCGCCTGATGGAGCATAATAATTGAAGCTTAGATACTGACGACTCTCTATAGCATCCTGAATTATTTCTATCTTCGGCGCAAGAGTCCCCTTATACCACGACGACAGATCAATAAGGATAGAATCACGACCACTTACAAAATCAGAAGAACCGGACTGAATCTTCTCCATCAGCTGTCCGTAGTAACTACTTCCGCTCACACTGTCGAGACTCCGAAGCCCCGCTAGTATGACCCTCATGTCTTTCGAAGTGAGAATAGTCCTGTCCATCCGGTATCCTTCCATGATGCTGATACCTCCACCCGTTCCCTGAATAGTCTGGATTGGAATCCCCGCTTTGCAAAGATCTTCGATATCTCGATTAATGGTTCGTCTGGATACTTCGAATCGTTCGGCAAGTTCAGGTGCCGTAATTTTTTCTTCCTGCAAAAGTACAGAAAGTATTCCGATAAGCCTATCTATTTTCATTTCAAATAACTTTCCTTCCTATGCTTCGCGTCTATAGCAAAATAGCATTTCGTAGTTATTATGAAATCCTATGTTGGCATCATAACAAAACAAACACGACAACAGTATGTCATGTTTGTTCGTCTAACGCAAGATACTTCTTTACAAACTTTGTTAATTCTTCAAGATTATGTTTTGTCCAGATTATTTTAAAATCTCGACTATTTTTACTCATTTATGATTTTAATTATTTTCGAGAATGACTTTTCTCCAACTCCTGCACGTTCAAAATAGCTTTCAATATTTTCTAAAACCTTATTTATATCATTTATTATCTTCTTACACTTCACAGACGATATTCCCATATTCTTACCCGATGATATCAAATCCTCATATGTTATATTT
>DGRT01000032.1 GCA_002391105.1 Lachnospiraceae bacterium UBA4381
GAAAGAGTATTATAAATATTATATATGTAGCTTGAGAATTCAGCTGTTTCCGGCTTCTCCAGTCTTGCGAGAAGCTCAGCCAGCATTATTCCCTGCTCAGTCATAATTATATTCCTTCCGAAAGTTGCATCATCAATTTCTTCCTCAAGCCAGCCCACTTCATCTGAAGCAAGCTTACGTATTATCTGAGATGCCAGGTCCAAGTAAGACGATGAATCCGCTTTTTCATCATGAACCTTCTGCTCCAAAGAATAATCATCAATATCCGAGACAACATCTATATGATTATCCATAAGATAGATCGCTATAGCGTCACGAATTCTATCCCGCTCCATTCTAAATGTGATTTCTCTATCATATTCATCATAAATAAGCTGAAGACAGTCAGCATATATTCTGTTGTTACTCCCACTAGCAAGGGGATTAAAAAATCCTATTGGAATCAGATTGAAAATATTCATTTAAATGTCCTGCTATATATTTAATCTCTCAAACACCCCACCGGTACAATCTTCACACCATTATCAGTTGTATATGCCATTTCAGCATTGGCACATATTATTATTAATAAAGATGGTTCTCTATAGGTAACGCCCGGATGTTCTTTATTTGAAAGAGCCTTTTCATTATGTTGTCTAATTACATCTCCAAACTTATTATGTAATACTTCTTTTAATGATTCAAGTTCATTATATGTTTTTCGGCATTTTTATTTTAGTATTTTCGGTTTTTTTATTTTTATTTTGATTTTTTCGTTTTTCATATTTTCGCTGTGTATAGCATCAAAAAAAACTCGCATTCATTATAACGAATGCGAGTTCTTCACGTTGATAAACCCTCCACTTTTAAGGTAGGAGCTCTCCTGTTATTATATGTAATTAGCAAACTCCCTGAGCGATCATTGCTTCAACTACCTTCTTGAATCCGGCGATGTTAGCACCTGCTACGTAGTTGCCTTCCATACCGTATTCCTTAGCAGCATCGTCGATGTTGTGATAGATACCAACCATGATACCCTTAAGCTTAGCATCAACCTCTTCAAAGCTCCATGAAAGTCTCTCACTGTTCTGGCTCATCTCAAGTGCCGATGTAGCAACACCACCTGCGTTAGCGGCCTTACCACCTACGAATGGTACATTGTTTGCCTGGAAGTACTCTGTTGCTTCGATTGTTGTAGGCATGTTAGCGCCTTCAGCTACATACTGAACGCCGTTAGCTACGAGCATCTTAGCATCCTCGATATCAAGCTCATTCTGTGTAGCACATGGAAGAGCGATATCTACCTTGTACTGCCATACACCATGCTCACCATTCTTCTTCTCGAAGTACTGAGCTGAAGGCTTAGCTGCAGCATACTCTGTAAGACGTGCACGTTTAACTTCCTTAACTTCCTTAAGAAGCTCTACATCGATACCTGACTCATCATAGATCCAACCTGTTGAATCTGAACATGTAACTACTTTAGCACCAAGCTGCTGAGCCTTCTCTATAGCGTATGTAGCAACATTTCCTGAACCTGAAACTGCTACTGTCTTTCCTTCAAGCTTATCGCCATGGCACTTAACCATTTCCTCTGTGAGGTAAAGAAGACCATAACCTGTAGCCTGTGTACGGGCAAGTGATCCACCATATGAAAGTCCCTTACCTGTAAGAACTCCTTCATAAAGACCCTTGATTCTCTTATACTGTCCAAACATGAAACCGATCTCACGAGCACCTGTTCCGATATCACCGGCAGGAACGTCTTCATCAGCTCCAATATATTTAGAAAGCTCTGTCATAAAGCTCTGGCAGAACTTCATGATTTCATTATCTGACTTACCTTTAGGATCAAAGTCAGAACCACCCTTACCACCACCGATAGGAAGTGTTGTAAGTGAATTCTTGAAAATCTGCTCGAAACCAAGGAACTTGATGATACCAAGGTTTACTGATGGGTGAAGTCTGAGACCTCCCTTGTAAGGTCCGATAGCATTGTTGAACTGTACACGGAAACCTCTGTTAACCTGTACATTTCCTTCATCATCTATCCAAGGGACTCTGAACATGATCTGACGATCAGGCTCTGTGATTCTCTCAAGTATAGCGAGCTTACGATACTTCTCCTCATCCTTCTCGATAACAGGCTTAAGAGTTGTAAGAACCTCTGTTACTGCCTGAATAAACTCAGGCTGATCTGCGTCTCTTTTCTTTACTTTCTCAAGTACCTCATCTACGTATGACATAGCATTTTCTCCTTTTCTTAATATTTGCTCATTATTGATACGAACATTCTAAGGATTCCATAAAAACCATCCTTTGTTTTTACTTTATCCAACTAAAGCGTAATTATATACTATGAATAACTGCTTGTAAATAAGAAAATAAAGTTTTTTAATGTTTTTTTTGATTTTTTTTCGTTTTTACTATAAATTATTCTTTTTCTTAATTATCAATAAGAATAAATCTACTCCGTCCCAAACACTATCCTGATTCTTGTACCAATATCTTTTCTGGAAGTAATCTCGAAATGTCCATTATGCTTATCTACTATCCATTTTGCTATTGAAAGTCCAAGTCCGGTTCCCTGCACCTTTCTGGTATCATCTGCCCTGTAGAACCTTTCAAACATATGCTTTACATCCACCTCTGCCATTCCTATTCCCGTATCCTGAACCTGTATATACGGATAGTTATGTAAACCATTTTCATTCATACCTAAGTTTTCTTTTCCCTGTTGGACAATTCCCTGCTGAGTGACTATACCAACCGAGAGAACTATCTCATCACCTTCTTTAGTATATTTTGCTGCATTATCTACAAGTATTCTCATCGCTTGCTTGATCATGGAAGCATCAGCACTTATAGTAAGATTTGAAGCATTTTCATTATATTTATATACATGTTTTTCATCGATCATAAGAGACTCTTCATATATTTCCTTCATGACATCATTCAGCACGACCGGTTCAAATGTCATGGTATTCCTTCCCGCATCTCCCCTGGCAAGAAAGAGAAGCTGCTCAACCAGATGATTCATGTGATCTGATTCATTTTTAATTGCAGTAATTGACTCATCAAGTATTTCCTCATCTTCTTTGCCCCAGCGATCAAGCATGTTGGCATAACCCTGTATGACTGAAATAGGTGTACGAAGCTCATGAGATGCGTCATTTACAAATCTTGCCTGCTGAAGATATGTATCATGCATACGGTTCAGCATATTATTCATAGCCGCCTCTATTCCCTGAAGATCAGAATCTCCAAGAGACAGCTCGGTAGTCTGTTCAGGCGAAATGTGTTCTATAGCATTTTCTATAGTATGAAACTTCGCCTCATCAAAGGATATCCTGCTCATTTCATCAGCTCGGATGGCCATTTCATTTATGGGATTGAGAATCTTCTTTATGCGTCTGTATTCACCATAATATGAAAAAACGATATTCAGAAACTGAAAGAATATAGAAATGCCGACTAAAACGCATATCACGACAAATGGATTAAATACATTTTCATTAATCTGTACATTCTCACCGCTTGATACAACATAGGAAAGCTCGGTAAATCCTTCTCCTCTGGTTGTGAAATACCGGCTTGTATCTCCTTCAAAGGTACTTATAATGCTTTCCGGAAGATCATCACCAAAATGCCTGTACTCGATTGAATATAACCAAATAAAAGACAGAGTGATAAAAAGTGCTATGTTGGCAGCAAAAAAAAGCCCCATTTTAGTCCAGACAAGCTGACCATGAAGCTTTAAAGCTATTGATGACATATTCTTTTGTTCATTTCCATTTGATGCCATATGAGTTTCCCCTGCCATATACTTTTCTGTCATATACTTTTCTGTCATATACTATTCTGCTACATGTAATAAGAAATTCATTTCACTACTTTTATATGAATAACTGAAATCCCTACTCAGACTTTATTACATACCCCACGCCACGAACAGTCTGAATCATTTTAACGCCAAATACCTCATCAATTTTTGAACGCAGGTATCTGACATATACATCTATAACATTTGTCTCTCCCAGATAATCATAGCCACAAACCTTTTCCAGCAAGGTATCACGAGAGAGAACAACGTCCATATTTTCCAGGAGGACCTTAAGCATTATAAATTCTCTATTTGTCAGATCTATCTCATGCCCTGCATATCTTACGCTATGCTTGGGAACATCCATCACAAGTTCATTCCAGACATAATGATCATCATCCCTTTTACCATTATGCGACTTATTATCCTGTGCCCCCGGTTCAGAATCATCTGATGAAATACTTGAAAGCCTTTCATAATATTTCAGAGCAACTCTTATTCTTGCAAGCAGTTCTTCTATAGCAAATGGTTTCGTTATATAATCTATTGCTCCGGCATCAAGTCCGGAAACCTTATCCATGACTGCATCACGCGCAGTAAGAAGGATCACAGGAGTCTGCTTAACCTTATGCAGTCTCCTGAGAACCTCCATACCACTAAGCTCCGGAAGCATTATATCCAGCAGTATCAAGTCATAATCCTTTTCCTGCGCCATTTCCAGCGCAGAACGCCCATCCATTACTTTATCTACCTTATAACCTTCATGCTTTAATTCCAGTTCCACAAATCTGGCAAGTTTTTCTTCATCCTCTACTACTAAGATATAAGCACCCATAATATATTCCTTTTTAATATATAAACTTAATCTGTCTGTTCAGGTCACGTCGTTCTGATATTTCCATAAAATGCTTTATTCAGGTCACGTAATCCGGGGATCACATGACCTGAATTATTATCCGTTGATAACTGTATTTTATAATAAGATTTTTATCTCATAGCATCTTTTGTCACCTTATGACATACGTATTACTGCCTTTATGCTAAGGCTGTTCTTATTCGTTTATATTATCTGATGTATCATCATTTGCAGGCTCTACTACTGTTGCCGCATCTGACTGAGGCTGTGCTGATCTGTAAATGCTATCTTCAGGAGTACCTGCCGGCTCAGATGAACCAAAGCTCTCAGAAAAATCTCTCTTTATCTTACCGGCAAAATCAGATGCCTGACTCATGATACCATTAACATCCTTTGCGTTATTTTTTCCGATAATTGAATATCTGCAGTCAAAGAACAGCGATATAACTATTACGATAAGCAGAAGCTCCCAAGCTGCAAGCATTGCGATAATTGCGATCCAGAGTGGAAGCTTGATTATCTCATTTCCATTTCTTGTAACTAATACAGAATTATCTATAGTATATCTAAAACCTCTCTTGATTGCACTTCCAAGATCCTTGAAAAAGCTCTTGGACTCACTCTGCTTATTTGCTTCAATAACAGTTGGAACATCTCTGTAAGGTGACTGTTCTGCGGCACCACTAGTTGAATAATATGACTGCTGTGGACCTCTCGTCTTTCCTGCTCTCTCAAGAGCTATCATAGCATCAAGCATATCTCCATTTGCATTCTCAAGTGCTACCTTAGCATCCTCATAAGAAACATTTGCCTTCTCTACTAATCTTTCAACCTTCTCGAATTCTACCATTTTTATTACCTCTTTCTTTCTTAATAATGATTTCCAATCTTTTGTTTGATTGGTGTATTTCCTTTTGACAAGACCAATAATACCCTTAATTTTTTAAATCATCTTTTAAGAAAGATTAAAATAACATTAAAAAAACTTTGCTCCGCAATCGGTGACTATTATATCATACTCATTATATAATCTCCACCTTGTTGAGCTATAAATCAAATGATATAATTGTCACCAGTCGGGAAACCAAAGTTCCATTTTCGATGAAACCTAAAGTGGAGTAACTGTTATGACATGTGAACCTATTATTAATAGAATAACCTGGGATAGAATATGGATAAGCTTTTTTATAAGACCAGTTCCTATGGATTGCGATGTTATGATCAGGGGCATTCATACGAACTCACGTTTTATCCTTAAAAAGGGAGATGCGCCTGATGAATACAGACTTAACATTACTAATCCCGGCAACAGAGAGATGCTTCCACCGGATATCTATCTTCTATATATAAAAAAAGATGAAGGCTTAAATAATAATAATAATAGCTCTCCGGATAATACTAATCTGAGTATAAGCTCCTCAGATAACTGTTTTCATAATAAGGACATTAATCCTGATAAATGTTTTCATTATAATAAAGAACTATATCTCGAAAACTGTTCCTTAGAACACGTTCAATCCCTAAACCGTCAGTTTGTTTATTATCATAGTGAACGTGCATACAGAGTTCAGTTCACCAATAAAAACGGCTTCAAGATAAAAACGTCTGATATTACCCTTCCCGGACTTGGACTTCCAAAGCGGATAGGCTCATTTATAAGACGTTCCAGAAATGATCTCGCCAAAGCTATTCTTAGATCTATATATAATATAGAATACATTTTCCTTCATAGACGCGATGTTACGGACGTGCATAGCCTGAAGTCTCCGCGTATTCTTCTAATGTCCGATCAAAGTGAGGAAATGGGTTCTAACATGGCTGCCTTTAAAAATGCTCTTATTCGTGAAGGATATAAACCGGATGAGCTTCTTCGTGCCATCACCACAAAGCACTATTCGCTTTTACACTGGATTAAGAGTCTTTCAAAAATAGCTTCCAGTGATTTCATATTTCTGGATGATCACAGTCAGACCACTGACTGGCTTACCATAAAGGGAGCAGTAATCACTCAATTATGGCATTCCGGCGCCGGCTTCAAATCCACCGGGTACAGCAGATTTGGTATGCCCGCCAGCCCTGCTCCAAAGTCAGGTCACAGACAATACAAATATGGCATAGCCGGTTCAAAGAAGATAAGACATTTCTTCTCTGAAGTATGGGGTATAAATGATGAAGACGTACTGCCTACCGGAATGCCAAGACTGGATGAATATCTGGATGAAGAATACAGAAAGAAAACTGTAGAGAGATTATTCAAAGATTATCCAATGTTATGTAAACCAAGGGTAATCCTCTTTGCTCCTACATATCGGGGCGAAAACAAAAGAAATGCAAGTTATCCCTATGCTATGCTGGATATAAAGCGGCTATATGAACTCTGTCAAAGCACAGATTCATTTATTATTTTTAAAATGCATCCTTATGTAACAGAACCGGTTCCTATACCGGAAAAGTATAAAGATCGTATGCTGGATCTGACTTCTTATCCAAATATAAATGACCTGTTCTATATAACCGATCTTTTAATAACCGATTATTCTTCCAGCATATATGAATTCTCTTTAATGCATAAGCCCATGCTTTTCTATGCTTTTGATATAGATACCTATACAAAAGAGAGAGGCTTCCACAGAGATTACAGGAAGAATGTACCCGGCAAAATCGTTGAAACCTTTGATGATATGATAAATGCAATAAGAGATAATGATTTTGAGGAAGAAAAGGTAACTGAATATATAGATAATAATTTTGAACATGTAGATACCAACGCCTGCAGCAGAATAATCGACTGGATAATACGCGGCAACCTTCCAGAGAACCAGAGCTTTTAATATTGGCCTTTATAAAATTAACACCTTAAATATAAGCTTCCCCAAGATTAATACCTTGAATATAAGCTTCCCTAAGATTAATGCCTTGAATACAAACCTATAGAATAATCAAAAAGCAGCACCTCTCCTCAATCAAAGAGATGCTGCTTTAAATATTTAAAAATTGCCACAATCAGATTAGTATGTACGCTTAAAGTTTGCCACATCATTTTTAAAATGATCCAGCAGTCCGGTATATTCTGCAGCAGCTTTATCTTTTAGCTTTCCACCGGAGATCTTTTCATTCAAAAGAGCCTCCAGCTTTTTTATATTCTCAACTGCGTTATCCTTATAATTATTACTGAGATCCACCCTTATCTGATTGATGATGGCCTCAAGCTCTTTATCTTTTTTACTAAATAAACCCATTTATATCCATTCTCCAAAATAAATATCAAATCCTTCGTCATAAATCTACTAATCTGATATTTATATCCAGTCAAAGCTTCTTGATACTGCCTTCTTCCAGCCTGACAGTCGGGTACTTCTTTCCTCTTCACTTATCTCCGGCTTATAAACTCTGTCAATACTTATAACCGTTCTAAGTTCATCCCTTGATTTCCAGTAACCTACAGCAAGTCCGGCAAGGAAAGCCGCTCCCATAGCTGTACTTTCAAGACAGCTAGGTCTGACAACAGTTGCTCCAATTATATCTGCCTGTGTCTGCATCAGGAAGTTATTGGCAGAAGCTCCACCATCAACCTTAAGTTCACTTAGTCTCACACCCGAATCCTTTTCCATAGCACTAAGAACATCACTGGTCTCATAAGCTATGGATTCAAGAGTTGCCCTGATGATATGATATTTATTAACCCCTCTGGTTATACCAACTATAGTACCTCTTGCATACTGATTCCAATAAGGAGCGCCAAGACCGGTAAATGCCGGAACAACATAGCAGCCATTAGAATCCTTAACCTTTGTAGCCATATACTCCGAATCCTCAGCACTGTCTATCAGCCGCATCTCATCTCTCAGCCACTGAACAGAAGCTCCTGCTATAAATACCGAACCCTCAAGAGCATAAACCACCTTACCGTCTATTCCCCATGCAAGCGTAGTAACCAGACCATTTTCCGAAAATACCGGTGCATCGCCTGTATTCATCAAAAGGAAACAGCCTGTACCATATGTATTCTTTGCATTTCCTTTCTCCCAGCACTGCTGTCCAAAAAGTGCCGCCTGCTGATCTCCCGCTATACCGGCTATAGGAATCTCACGTCCCAGAATATGCTTACTGGCTTTCCCATATACCGAACTGCTGTCCTTCACCTCCGGCAGCATACACGCAGGAATATCAAGTTCCTTTAGTATATCCTCATCCCATTTAAGCTCACTAATATTATAAAGCATTGTTCTGGAAGCATTTGAATAGTCTGTAACATGAACCCTTCCATGAGTAAGCTTCCATATAAGCCAGGTATCAACAGTTCCAAAGAGAAGTTCTCCCTTTTCAGCTCTCTCCCTTACACCTTCAACATTTTCCAGTATCCAGCGAAGCTTTGTGGCTGAAAAATATGCATCAATTACAAGTCCTGTCTTTTTTCTGAATACATCCTCCAGTCCTTTTTCCTTAAGCGAATCACAATATTCAGAAGTACGACGACATTGCCATACTATTGCATTATAAACAGGTTCTCCTGTTTCTTTATCCCAGACAATAGTTGTTTCACGCTGATTTGTGATGCCAATTCCTGCAACATCCTCTGCTGAAACTCCTGCCTTAGCCATAGTCTCAACAGCCACTCCAAGCATAGTTGACCATATCTCATTTGCATCATGCTCCACCCAGCCCGGCTTTGGATAAATCTGAGTAAATTCACGCTGAGCCACTGAGACTATCTTCCCGTCATGATCAAATAATATTGCTCTGTTACTGGTCGTTCCGGCATCTAAAGCCATAATATATTTACTCATATCATCCTCCATTTATACTATTTTTGTAAAAAATCTTGATAATTCTATTATCGGTATCGGACGTGAATACTTATATCCCTGAAGATATGTGGCATGCATATTGATACAC
Source organism: Lachnospiraceae bacterium UBA4381 (assembly GCA_002391105.1). Lineage (GTDB taxonomy): Bacteria > Bacillota > Clostridia > Lachnospirales > Lachnospiraceae > Eubacterium_Q. The sequence goes on from DGRT01000032.1 coordinate 9,555, forward strand.
CTTTCCTCATCAAGATCATTTTCCACACCTTCATATAAAACTGAATATTCAAGCTTACTGAACATATTTGCCAGACTGCTTACCATACTCTCGGATTTTTCATTTGAATCACTGGCAAGAACGAGCGAACGGTCAAACTTTATGATGTCAAATGGAACCTCCATAATCCTTTCCATATTGGAATATCCTGTTCCAAAATCATCCAGATAGAACTTGATTCCTTTTTCTTTAAGCTCTTCAACCTTATCCTTCATAAGCATAAAGTCGCTTTCACTCTGAGATTCGGTAATTTCTATCGCAATCTTATCCTCAGGTATGCCACTGGCTTCTATAATCCTGTGTATGTCATCAGTAAAGCCTTCATCTCTAAGCTCAAGCACAGAAACATTTACTGAAATCCGTTTAACATCATATCCCTCACTCAGAAGATGCCTTATCTCATCACAGCTTTTCTGGAGTATTATCTCTGTAAGCACATGAATATATCCATTTTCTTCAGCAAGCGGAATGAACTGATCAGGATAAACCAATCCAATTTCAGGAAGCTTAAGCCTCATAAGTGCTTCGGCTGTGTCGTATTTTTTTTCGGCAATGTTATAAACAGGCTGACAGTAAGCCAGAACACGCGAATCTCTCAGATCTCTCCTTCTGTAAATATCGCCAAGCTCCTCAAGAATATATTCATATCTGTTAAATGAAGTCACATCATCATAGTTAACCATATGAAAGGAATTCATCTCCATATTTCTGTAAATATTTTTGATGAAGCTAATGTATTCATTTTTCCTGCTTATCTCTTCGATAGATTCTCCAACAACTATCTTATAATCATATTGGAATTTTTCATATTCAGGGTAAAATGCATTAATAAGCATATTGATCTTATTCTCATAATCAGGATTATTCTTCTTCCTTGCAAACATCACAACATGACCGTTACTAACCTGAAATAAGATACTTCCCTTGAAAAACTCATTTGAGAATCTGCGTATAACCTCCTGCAGTTCCTTGGAAAAGCTTTTTCCCTCAACATCAAAATCAGGAAGCAGCATACTCATAAATATGAAATCGATATTCCGATTGTAGTTATAGCTTATAGTATCCCTGAGTGCTATAGCGCTGATAGCTCCTATCTCAATATTATATGGCGTAGAATGAATCAGATACAGCATAGCCAGAACAGGCAGCAGAAATGTTGCGACTGTATATGAAGACTGTCCAGCTCTTCCCTCCAGATACAGTATGATAAATGCTACTGACATGGTTCCGTAGAAACCATTCATTACCTGCCTGTAGATACGATTTCTATTTGCAATCATCAGATACAAAATGACGACCATAAACGCAAGATATCCCCAGAGAAATATATTCGAGCCCTGAGTTACTGTCCTGTCACTGTTAATATGAAATCCTGAACCGGTTACAGTCATAACGATATCCAAAACTATCACTGCTATGTAAAGCAAAGTAGAAATCAGCATAAAATTATACCGTCTGGACATCTCTATCCGCTGAATTTCTAAAATATATACTACATAAAGCAAAAGAATTGAAAAAAGAAATATATGATATAGAATCCGAAATATATATACGATTGTATAATTAGAATCAGTTATATGATTGAAAGCATTATGATATATGATATCTGACACAGCAGCCAGAACAATATATATCACCATATTCATAAAAAGACCGAAGCTCTTGCTCTTCTTTATAAAAGACGTTAAGACAAGAACAAGTATAACTGAGCATACAGCTATAACAACTATATCCCCAACCGGAGAATATTTATCAAAGTAAAGATTTCCTGTAGCCATAGTCATATTGTCACCCCATAAAGCAAATAATGTGACATTCCCCACAAACATCACACACATATGAATTATACTATAAACGATATGATATGGCAAATTTGAAATCCTGAAATAAAGAACAAAAAATCTACATTTTTCATAATGTCATATTGCCTGCACTGACACCTCAGCAGGTAAGAAGTCTTTCTATCCTGTCTCTATCTAGTCCCTCCCCTATCACTATGAAAAGATCCTGTCCTATTGTTATCTGGCTCATATTATTATTTCTGCGGGTTGCATTGATTTCAAACCATTTTCCAGCAGTATTCTGTATAAAGCCTTTAATCCTGATAACATTTCCGCACTGTTCATCCATAAATATACTTTTGATTCTGTCTTCTATTTGATCAATATCCGTCTTCAGATGGAAGAAAAACAAACTCGAAAAGCCACCCTCTTCAGATACCGGAAACTTCACCATCTCCCCACTTCTGTAGCCTGCACTTTGGATATGCTCTATATCCTCTTTCGTAATATGGTTACGCTCCCATACGTACAAATCTTTGACTGATCTGGTACATTTATATAACAAGAGACTGTCATTTATATAATCCAGCATTTGGTTTACATAAATCTGCTTCTGTTCCGAAATATCTTCCCCCAGCTTACTAAGGACAACAATCCCTGCCTTTGAAATCTGTGAAGCCAGAAGATACCTCCCTTCCTCCGACAGATCACGTTCTATCCCCGCCTCTACAAGAGTTATAACCGAGCCTATCTCATACCATCTTTCAAGTGGTTCTTCATAAAGCATATCGAAGAAATCATCTACTTCGAACACCCCGGAGGGTTCAACGATAACCCGCGTATATCTGTCCATTCCGACTGCTATAAGCTTAGTTTTAAGGCGTCTTCTGGTACAGTCAGCGTCGCCACCTATTACCATTTCCAGGTGACACATCTCACCAAGTGTTTCTTCCAGCAGAAGACGGTCCACATTTATAGCCCCATAATCATTAACTATAATCGCTACACGTTCTCCACGTTCCACCAGCTTCGCAGCATATTCCTTTATAAATGTAGTCTTTCCGGCTCCCAGAAATCCCGTAACAAGATCAACCTTTATCATTTAAACAATCCTTTATATAGTCCCATTCTTCATCATTGCAACGACACCTATAACAAGTAATGCCATACCTATAACTCTGGTAAGAACATTAGAATTCTTCCTGCATATTAAATACGCTCCAACAGCAGGCATAGCAAATGCAGCTATAATAACCAGCGCTGCAATAGATAACATCTTTTCGTCTCTTTCAGTTTTCTTCTCCATAATAACACAACCCTTTCCTAATTATGAAATATTTTTAATCAGCTTTGAAGATTATAAATACCTGCTGAACCACTTATAGCATCGGCATATATAAATCCCTTACGTAAGTCTGTATATAAATAATAATTCATGTGGTGGGTTGTTATCGGGACACCACTTAAAAAATTTTCCTGTCATTTTATGTAAAAGTACCCGCCGACAGAATTTTTTATAATACAGTCGTCATTCCGACTATACCTCTTTCTCTCATAATCCAGTACACTGTTTCTTAATTAGCTGTACATTCTGCGTAGAATGTTTTCTTGGATTATTAGCTAAACCATAGACGCAGCGAGCTACATCAAGGCTTTTTAGCTGATGAGATAAAGAAAGCAGGAAAAGCGGTTTGCACGAAAATCATTTTGTCTATTCCGGAGGAATCAAAGAAAAATGAGTATGGATATAAACACTCTGAAGAATTTAAGAATATTTGAGAAACTCAGTACAAGCGAATTAGAATCCGCCATCACATATCTGGAAATGAAAACAAGAAAATACAGGAGAAATGTAATAATAAGATCATATATAAATATAGAACATATAATAGGCATAGTCCTGACAGGAGGTGTACAGGAAATATTTACCGACTGCTGGGGAAACCGCACCTATTTGGAGATTACAGGTGCCGGGGATTTCTTTTTTCAGTCTTCGCTGACAGAACACATCACTACATCCCCCAGTAATATACTGTACATTAATATGGATAAACTATTCAAATGCAAAACCGGAAACCGTCATTGGATCAATCAGCTTCTTGCCAATATACTCCACATATCCCTCAAGAATACAGAGGCTCTAAAAACAAAGCTATTATACCAGACTCCGGGCACTGTACAAGGCAAAGTCCTGCTTTTCCTTAGTATTAATTCAATACTAACAAACAGTAAACAGATTACCCTTTCCTGTAACAGAGAAGATCTGGCAACGCAGCTTGGCATGGATAGAACCACTCTATCCAAAGAACTCAGAAGATTACAAAAAGCAGGAATGATAGACGTACACGGGAAGATTATTAATATCTGCGTTGACCCTCCAGCGTCAGATACATCAGAAGCGTCAGATAAATCAGAAGCGTCAGATACATTAGAAGCGCCACCTTCTGTTCATGCAGTACCATTTTTAGAGGATGAACCGGACTTCTGATCTGTATATCTGAAATCTGCCCTATAAGCTTTTAATTATCTCATCAACATATTTTTCAAGATATGGATCCTGACTGTCCGTAAAGCCCAGCTTACGCAGATATGCCACTATACATCCTGCAATCCTTTCAGTAAGCATCACTATCTTATCATCCATATTGAGAATATTCGGACGATACTCTCTTCCCTCCCAGCAGCTGATATCCATATCTGCGGCCGCAAGTTCTTTTATTAGTGCAGCATATCTGCCAGAAGCTATCATATCCAGTTCCTCCAGTCTCCTGAAGGTCCATTTGTAATATGGTGCATAAACTCTGTTCATAAGAAAATATAACTCCATAGCAGCTTCGAGTCCCTGCGTATGACAAAGTCTTGCCGCAACTATATCCCCCCTTGTCATACATCTCGCATAGTTTACCTGAAGAGCTGCGGAAAACCTGTGAAGCTCATTAATGATATGCGTCTTCCATACACTGTCAGGATAATAATCAAGAAGAAGCCTTCTAAATGCACTGAACTGTCCCAGATCATCCCTGAATACATCTCCATTAACAGCAGTTGCAAGACAAGTATAGTCAAGGGTACGCCAGTCTCTTTCGGTAAGCATGCAATCTCCGGTATTACAATCAATACCAAGTATATTGGAATAAAAATCATGAATAGTCATGACACCACGCCTGTCACTTAGACGTCTGGTAAGATTATTGCCCGGCTGTTTCTTCGCCAGTTCATCATATTCTCTCTTCAGGTCATTTCCAAATAATTCCTTATCCTCATCCGTGATCCAGAGACAGACTCCGGTTCCGAAATCATGATCTCTGGACATGAAATCATCATACCCGAAGCAGTCAGAGCCTTCACCGGCTATACCTACTGCTATTCTGTCCTCGTACTGTCCGAATTTATCATGTATCATTTTTGATACTTGGTTTACATAAAACCTTCTGCTGTTTTCAAATGCATCTGACATAACTGCCACCTTATCCTGCCTTACTATATTTTTATCTTACTTTAATTTCGCCTTACTAAATTTTCAGCCTGCTATATTTTCAGCCTACTGTATTTTCAGCTTGCTATATTTTCAACCTACTGTATTTTCAGCCTACTATATTTTCAGCTTGCTATATTTTCTGCCTACTATACTTTCAGTTTTCTATTCTATCCAATTTTCGCAGCACCGTAAAGTGCCAGTACACCAGCCACTTCAAAAAAGTTCAGCTATATTGTATAATCAAAATTGATTACGACGTAATTAATAAGCTGACGCAGTGGAAACGCCCCTGCGCAGCAATCCATATGTCATATAGTGTCAAATGGTACTTTTGACATCCACATCATATTATTTCGGGAGTACAATTAATGAATGGTAAGAAAATAGCTTCTGTTATTTGTTTTTTCGGTTTCCTCGCCATTTTATCCTTTATAGCCTTCACAGGACACCGCAAGCAGCAAGAACAGGAAATGGAATATGAACTGGAAAGGCAGGCTGTAGAAGAAAAGCTTGCAAGGGATACTGTATATAACGAAGAACAGATTATGGAAAGACTTACCGAAGCCATAATACTAAATGAAGATGACAACGTTTATATGCGTGTACCCACAAAATATGATCAGGACTCCTTAATGGAAATGGCGAAAAATATAGATCCGATGCTTGGCAGAGTTACCCAGCTTACCTATTCCATAGCCTCCTCCAGAAACGATGATGACGATTATTCTGTACAGGATGATTATGCGGGAGTCAATTTCAGCTTTATAAAAAATGATGACTACTATGTATATGAAGCTATAGTTGAAGAAAAAAGCATACCGAACGACAGAGATAAAGCACTTAAAATGAAAGAGGTTTGTCAGAACTTTATAGATCAGAATATCACCTCCGGCATGAGTGAGTATGAAAAAGAGCTGGCAATCCATGACTATATTATCAATAACTGCGACTATTCTTCCCAGCTTACAGATGATATGACAGAATTTGAGGCATACGGAGCACTGGTTGAACATAAAGCCGTATGCGAAGGATATTCAAAGGCTACTGCTCTTCTGCTCAGATGCTGCGGGATAGAAGCTACCTTAGTATCCGGAGAAGCAAATGACAGTAATGCAGCCGACACTTCAAATCCTGACGGAAGCGGAAGCGAAAGTGTACTTATGACCTCTGACGGCAGAGTAGTAGATGGTCATATGTGGAATCAGGTAAAAATAGATGGTCTGTGGTATAATCTCGATACTACCTGGGATGATCCTACAGGTGATGAGCCTCAGCTCTGCCATACCTACTTCAATGTAGATGATGCCATACTCAGAAGAAATCACGAATGGGACAACAAAGAAACTAACTTCTGTTCTTCTACTGTTAGTAATTATTATGAGAAAAATGGTATCTACTTCAGAAATGATGAGAGCTTCAGGGATTATGTGGGACAGTATCTGGAAAGCGGCAGCAGAGAACCTCTGGAATGTGCCGTGACAAGAGCCGATTTATCAGAAGAAACCATGTCCTTCATATTTAATTATGACGGGATCAGTAATTATGCCATATCCGAAAGTGGTGTAGATAACTACAGGATCATACATATATATTTCAACCTTGAATAAACGTACAGATTATACAGATTATACATACTTTACATACTATACCTACTTTACCCATACTTTATAAATACTTTATACATACATTATCCATTCCTCTACCCTGTAAGTATGTTTAAAAAAACCAGGCGGTCTAGTACACCACCTGGTTTCTTCCGTTATTCTTACCAATATAAAGCTTTTCGTCAGCCTCCCTGATTGTTTCTTCTATATCCTTAAAATCATACTCTGCCATTCCAAAGGTCATAGTCACATTTATAGTATCATCCTTTACCTTTATATCACTTTTCTGAATGACACGTCTGATCGTATCAACTGTTACAAAGGAATCATCCCCATTAGAACCAAGGAAGATTATAAGAAATTCCTCTCCGCCCCATCTTGAGATGATGGTATTCTCCGAACAGTTATCACGCATGGCATCTGCCACAAACTTAAGTACCTCATCTCCTGTTTCATGGCCATAGGTATCATTTACCTTCTTGAAAAAATCTATATCACCCATCGCCATGGTAATAGAAGCATATCTGGGATTCAGCTCCATTTTCTTCAAAACCTCCATCGCCTTACGACGATTATAAAGCCCTGTTAGCTGATCAGTTATGGCTTCCTTCTTCAGCTTGTTATTATATTTTATCAGCTTACTTTCTTCCTCTATTTCCTTCTGACTGAATACATAGGATATAAATATAATAGAAATAAAAACCGCTGAAATATTTGTGATCTGAAGACATTTATCTGAAAAAGAGCTGATGGTAACTACAGGCTTTATACCACCATATATTCCTATAGTAAGGATACGAACCAGTAGAACTATTCCGGCATAGATAAACTTATATAATGGTCTGCTGTGAGTTGCAAAAAAGCACAGCATGAGAATTATGATAAAATAATTCTGCATACCGGCACTCCAGCCAAAGCAGGGAATCATGGACAATATCCACATAACCAGATATAAGAAAAACAGTAACAGTGAAGTAACAGTGTTGGAATGATAGGTAAATATGAAGAGACATATTCCGGCTATAAAAAGTAATATGATACGATATGGAAATACCTTTAATGCCTCTACTCCAACCAGAGATATATCCATGATAAAGGCGAGGAGTTCTACGACATAAAGAATTCTGAGTGCTACTATGACTCGTCTTGATTCATTCTCTGCCCTTATATCTTTATTAATAAACTCCAGAATACCCATTCGTGGTTCTCCTTCATTACACTACCACATTCAGCTTTTCCCCATTCATATATGCCTTATAATTTGATGCCACAGTATCTATCAGACGTTTTCTCGCTTCGATACTCGCCCAGGCTATATGAGGTGTTATCGTAATATTCGGTGCTGTAAGAAGCGGACTTCCTGCTTCCATCGGCTCAGTTGCTACAACATCGACCGCCGCCGCAGCCACCTTTCCTTCCGCCAGAGCATCAGCCAGATCTTTTTCATCTATAAGACCACCTCTGGATACATTTATTATAATCACTCCGTCCCTCATTTGTGAAATATTTTTTTTGCAGATTATCCTTTCTGTATCAGCAGTCATAGGCGCATGCAGTGAAATGATATCACTTTTCTTCCATAGCTCTTCCTTATCCACAAAGGAAATGCCCGGGGAAACCGGATATTTTTCCGGATGTGCCGTATTTACCAGAACATTCATATGAAATGCCAGCGCTATCTCTGCAACTCTTCTTCCGATATTTCCATAGCCAACTATTCCCAGAGTCTTACCGGACAACTCCATAACCTTATCCAGCCAGTAGCAGAAGGTTTCAGACTGAATCCATTCGCCCCTGTGAACACTTTCGTTATGCAATGCTATATGACAGGCAGTCTCAAGTATGAAGCCCCAGGTAAGCTGAGCCACCGATTCTGTACTGTACGCAGGTACATTTGTAACTGTGACATGATGTCTCGCAGCCGCTTCGAGGTCTATGACATTATAGCCGGTTGCACAGACTCCGATGTATCTGATATTGGGGCAGCGACTGAAGGTTTCCTCATCAAATATTACTTTATTGGTAAATACGACCTCCGCATCACCTATATGCGTAAATTTATCTTCCTCTGTCGTATTCTTATAAACCGTCGTTTCTATAAGCGAAGTAATGGGTTCAAGAGATATATCTCCTTTACTCACAGCGCCCTCTTCCAGATAAACAGCTTTCATAATGACTCCTATTTATATGTATATTCAATCTTTATATTGTTACCGGTTGCTGTAATCTCCGCCGTACTACCACATATGATTGGCATCATAGGTGGCAGATGACCTATATCCAGATCCATAATTACAGGAACTCCCAGCTCTCCTATTATGTCAGTTACAGCTTTATACTGGTCAACACCGAAGACCTCCTCACCAAAACGTCTTGGTCTTCCTATCAGAAATCCTCTGGCATTTCTGAACCATCCGGCTTCTCTAAGCTGCCACAAAGCTCTTCTCATGGAAAGCATATCCAGATCGCAGCTTTCTATAAACCATATGATACCATCCTTCTCATACTTATCTATAAAATCTCCCACCCTGTCATACTTAGTTCCAACCAGCAGGTCCAGAATATCCAGACATCCACCCAGAAGTCTGCCACTGAGCTTCAGCTCGACCGGATCATCTCCACTGATCAGACCTGTATCAGGAATATAATAGAAATAATTGCTTTTCTCCGTAACATTATATGGAGCAAGCGGATCTATCTCTTCCTCTCCTTCGTCCGCCTCCCATAAACTATATCCTTCCGATGACTTTTTTTCACCGGTCAGTACCATTAAGGCATCCTTTATCGATTCATGCCAGGGATATCTGCCGAAGGCAGGCGCACAGGGTCCATATACAGCAGCCGTATCTGCCAGAACCGCACTGAGAAATGTATAATTCGTATTGTCCGAGTACCCCATATACCATTTAGGAGTGCTTTCCTTTATCTTCTCATAATCTATGAAGGGAACAACCTCACACATCAGTTCACCGCCACCACAGGTTATGATGCAGTCTGACTTCTGATACTCCTCATAAGTATCGACCATCGCCGAATTGAGCTCTTCTCCACATAGAGAAGGTTTATTGCTGATACCTATCCCACTGCTGGCATAGCAGTTAGGTCCCAGCCAGATGCCATACCCCATATCACGAAATATCTTTATCGCATTTTCAAATCTGGTTCTATATGGTTCTATGGCACATCCAAAGGACGGCGCTATAAATCCGATTGTACCGCCCGGTTTTAAAAATTCCGGATATCTCATCAGCTCTTCCTTTCAATCATAAATGGTTTCTTTTTTATCTAAACAACTATATTCTTGAGCCAGACTCCCTTATAAACAAGCAGGAAGCCTATTACGCATTTAATCAGATCCGCTGTATGCACCAGAAGGAATACCGTTGCTATACCAAGACTTGTATATATACTTAGAAAATACGCCAGTGGAACACTCACAACAAGCATAAACACACTGTCAAACAAAAAGGTTACAATAGTTTTACCCCCTGCCCTGATAGTAAAATACGTTGTATGAAGAAATGCATCCTTAGGCATGATAAGCCCCTGCACCATTATAAAATGAGTCGCAATAAGTCTGGCAGTGGAATTTGTATTATAAATCTCAGGAAACAGAGGAGCCGCTACAAACATTATGACTCCAAAGAAACAGGCACTCAGCACAGCAAAGGCGATAATCTTATTATCCGCATCCCTCGCCTTTTTCATATCTCCCGCGCCAAGATACTGTCCTATGATTATTGCAACCGCATCACCCATAGCTATAAATACAATATTGAATATATTATTTATGGTGCTGGAAATGTTATACCCTGCGACCACATTCAGTCCTCTCACGGAATAAGCCTGAGCAAGCATTGCCACACCCATAGACCATAATCCCTCATTCACAAGTATCGGAAATCCTGTAATAAAAAACTTCTTAACCATCTCCCAGGGCACAAAGATATGCTTCATAAGTCCCTTGAAATAAGGATGTGTCTCTTTGTGACTAAGCGACCAGTATATTACTATTCCCGCCTCTATATATCTGGCTATTACAGTAGCGATTGCCGCTCCTGCCACTCCCAGCCTCGGAAGTCCCAGCCTACCAAATATAAGCGCATAGTCCAGAACACAGTTGACCACTACAGCCACTATTCCAGCCACCATCGGGATAAAGGTCTCTCCGCACTCACGAAGCGTGCTTATAAAAAGCTGTCCCACATATACAGCAGGAAGCATCAGAAGTATGATTCCGAGATATACCATTCCATAGTGAAGGGTTGCAGAAAGATTTCCACTATCAGCCTCAGAACCGGAATTCAGGTATAGCTGTATCAGCATCTCCCCCTTACGGAGAAAGATAATGACTGTGAGTACCGTAATAACAAATCCGAGCCACATCTTATATCTGAAAGTCTGTCTGATACCTTCGTTGTCTTTACTGCCATAGAACTGTGCAGTATATATTCCGACTCCTGACAGTCCTCCAAATATCAGAAGATAAAATACGAATATAAGCTGATTTACTATGGCAACTCCGGACATCTGCTCTGTTCCCATACGTCCAACCATGATATTATCCAGCAGACTTACAAAATTTGTGATTCCATTCTGAACCATTATAGGAAATGCCACTCCAAAAAGCATCCTGTAAAATTTCCGGTCACCTATATATTTTTTCTTAACTCTTTTTAACATAATGCCCACTATATCATAATTCTGCTCAAAAAACACCTAATTTCTATGATAAACTTGTTTACATAAAATGATAAATGCTTTATATTTTACATATGATGATGTATGTATCAAAAGTACCTTTTGACATCATATAACAAATCCAAAACATTGATTGGAAATTTATGAAATGGTATTTTCAAGTATAGAATTCTTATTTAGGTTTTTACCTGTATTCTTAATCATATATGCTGTCACCAGAGAGGAATACCGTATCTATGTAATCCTTATCGGCAGCCTTATATTCTATTCACTGGGAGAACCCATCTATATACTTCTGATGCTTCTTTCCATTGTAGTTAATTACTATATTGCTAAACGTATATATAGTTACCGAAAAGCAGAAAAAAGAGGCAGAGTCGATCATACCGTAAGCTGCAAAATGCTGCTGGCAGGCTCTGCTCTGTATAACTTCGGGATGCTGTTTATATTTAAATATATCGGATTTTTCGCCGAGACCGTTAATCAGATAGCTAAAAAGGATATACTTCCTGTTGTAAGCCTTACACTTCCTCTTGGCATAAGCTTCTACACTTTTCAAATGATGTCCTATGTCATAGATGTATATCGAAAAAAATACTCCGTTAAGAGAAGCATTATAAAGTTCGCAACCTATGTCAGTATGTTCCCTCAGCTTATCGCCGGTCCCATCGTAAGCTATGACGAAGTAAGACACAACATGAAGGACAGACGGCTGAAGCCTAAAGCGGTAGAAAACGGAGTTACCATATTTATACTGGGACTTATGTATAAGGTTCTTCTTGCCAACAGCATAGCCTCTCTATGGAATGATGTTCACACCATGGGTGTATATGGCATCAACATGCCTATGGCGTGGCTGGCATCCTGGGGATTCTCCTTCCAGATATATTTTGACTTCTGGGGTTATTCACTAATGGCTATCGGACTCGGAAAGATACTGGGCTTCAAGTTCCCAGTCAACTTCAACGAGCCCTACTCTGCCACCTCTGCAACTGAATTCTGGAGAAGATGGCATATCACGCTCGGAAGATGGTTCAGAGAATATATCTATATCCCGCTCGGCGGAAACAGAAAAGGCGCTGTAAGACTTGTAATCAATACATTTATCGTATGGTTTCTGACAGGACTTTGGCATGGTGCAAGCTGGAACTTCATTATATGGGGACTGTTTTTCTTTGTACTTCTTATGCTGGAAAAGTTTATATATCTGGACAGGCTGAAGGAAAACAGACTTGCAGGTCATATCTACATGCTGTTCATCATTCCGCTTAGCTGGACTATATTCAATATAACTGATATTAAAGAACTGGGACTATATCTTAGAAAAATGTTTTTCATCCCTCTGCCTAATGCCACAAAGCTTGCCGGAGCTTCTAAGTTCTTCACGCTTTTCGGCAAATACTGGTGGCTTCTGCTGATATGTGCCCTCTTTGCCACACCACTTCCCATGAAGCTGGTTAAAAGATATAAGGACACTCTGATATTTAAAATAATACTCCTTGCCGGCTTCTGGCTATCAGTTTATCAGCTCATACAGGGACTGGACAATCCATTTCTTTACTTTAGATTTTAAGGATAAAAAGAATGAGAAGAATCATTAGATCTATCAAACAACTAAAACTGACTATCCTGATAATCCTTTCCGTGATTATCATGTCTGTAGTCGGTATATGCTTTAAGATAAGTGGAAAAGCCACAGGAAAATATGGCTGGAAGCACCCATTTATCGTATCTGCTCTTCTGGGCGAAAAGGATGTACCACCTTTATCAGAAACAGCTATGACAGCCGATGATAATGCCGACTCAGGTAATTCTTCTGATATAGCAGAAGCCTCTGTCACTGATGCTTCTGAAGCGGATGCACTATATAAAGGTGATCCTTCTCAGTACCCCGGTAAAATGATCAGAGAAATGCAGTATGAAGAAATCCCTGAATTTACGCCAAGATCTCCTTATTATGAAAGCGTGAACAGAAAACCTCTGTCAACCACCTATCCATATCTGGAGGTGGATGATGAGTATTTTAAGGATACTCTCTTCATAGGGGATTCAAGAATAGAAGGACTTCATGATTATGGGCAGATTGAAAATGCCGACTTCTGTTACAAAGACGGTATAAATGTATTTAATATATGTGACGAATACCTCATCTGGGGAGAAAAAGGCGGCGGCACACTCGATGAGCTGCTCACCAAGAATGAGTATAATAAGATATATATAAGCCTTGGAATCAACGAACTGGGTAAAGGCTATGCGAGCGAATATGCTAATCAGTACAATAAAGTAATTAACTATATCCGAAACAGACAAAAGAGTGCAATCATAACAATAATCGGAATCATGTATGTTACAAAGTCATATTCCGACAGCAGCGATGTCTTCAATAATGATAATATCAACTGCCGTAACTGTCTTATAGCCGAGAAAATAAATGGCATTAATACTATATATCTGGACATCAATCCGGCAGTCACCGATGATGCCGGAGCACTGAAGGAAGAATACTCCAATGACGGCATACATCTGACTGCTGAATACTATGAACTAATTACAAATTATCTAAAACAACATGGACTAAGTGAAGAAATGTGGCAGTAGATTATGGTGCAATAGACACAGGATCCCATCCATAGTCCTGATACTGTGTTACAGGGATATTATTAGCTGAGACATAGTCATATATAAACTCGCGTCTTGCCTCTTTATTGCCCTCATCATCTGACTGCATTTCTGTAAATGAATCATACAGATCTCCAAAGATTTTCTTTGCAGACTCTTCATAATTCGAGCCGTCCTCAACAACGTCAAAGCTTATAACGGTGTAGCTGTCTTCACCTTCTTTTTTCAGATGAATACAGCCCGGATAATGTCCACCTGCATCATTCACAAGAGTTTCTCCATCCAGATTATATGTCATAGTCCAGAAGCTGCCATATGCTTTGATATCATTTTCATCTGTAGAATCAACATCGAGTATTCTGGAATATGGAATCACCACATCCGCCGGAGAATAATAATCACTATATTCCGTAGCCATATAGTTCTGAATTGCGCCAAGCAGCTTATCATCTCCCGGATATGAATATTCGCCATAGGTCCATTCACCACCTGCCTGCAACTCTTCAGATGCTGCTTCAGAGGTTTCTTCAGATGCTGCTTCAGAGTTTTCTTCAGATGCTGCTTCTGTAACCTCAACAGCCTCCTGAGAAGAACTCTCTTCAACAGCCTCCGTAGTCACCTCAGTAGTAGTCTGAACTTCAGTGGTGGCTTCGGCATTTTCTACGCAGCCTGTAATAAGTGAAATACTAAGTGCTAATGGTACTGCAAAAAACAGTTTCTTCTTCATTTTGTTATTCTTCATATCACTTTATCCTCCGCTTAGCATTTTTTTTACGAGCTAATTATAAAACACTATGAGCAACAAATGAGCAACAAACTGTCAGAAAAAAAATTTCTTCTGCTGTATCATCATTTACCTTTAGAATAGATTTTAGCAGGCTGCTTTAGAGTATGTTAAAAAATGATAAGTCCTATGTGATATGCGATAAATGCAATTCCTGTTACATCAACCGCTCCGCCAAAGAGCGCACCAAGCACTCCCAGCATTGACTCCTTAGCCAGCATAGATGAGAGGAATGCCATAAATGCAGACCTCTGGAATACAGGAGGAATCATTTCCCGGTAAAAATTCTTGTTTTTAACTTTATTCCCTGTTCTTCAGTACCTCTGCCGGCGTAAAGTTGTTCAGCCTGCTGACCAGCAGCGCATTTATAATAAAGTACAATACGATGATTATAATATATGCCACTACATAGAACAGTACCGGAGCTTTAACATTAAGGCCACAGGTAACATTTGAGATCATAAACGGAAACAGCTTATTCATAATGAGCTTCGATAACGGAAGGGATATGAGAGCGCCCACTGCAACTACATATAAGTTACCATCCAGATATAGCTTTCTGATTTCCTTACGTCTGTAACCGAATACCTTGATAAGTGATATATTGTAAGCACTTCTGTCTATCATAACCTTCATCATAAGATACATAACAACACAGAAGATAACAATAGCCGCAAAGGAAATTGTATATACCATCGGCATCATAAGGCTGGTAAATACAGATGCACCCTTTACTATATCCTCACGGGTTGTAACCGAATACACCCTGGCGGGATCGATATCCAGTTTTTTATCTGAGAAAACCACATTATAGTAATCATCTGATTCACCCATCATTTTTCGCATTTCATCAATATTCATAAATATATAGAAGCCCGAAGAATACTTTGTAATCTCCTTTACCGAGAATGCATACTTTATCTCCTTCTCATCATCTGTAACTACGAATTCTTCACCTTGCCTGATTCCAAACTTCTCCGCAAAGGATGAGGATATCACCACATCCACCTTGCTGTCACCTGGATCAACCTCGAAGTAAGGATTGTCCTCATCAATACCTAGTATTGTGACATCAAAATTGAATCCCATCGTAGATTTTTTACATGTGTAGGCATATGCCGCCTCACCGTTTTCCGGCGCCTCTTCCTCCGGATATTTCAGATTATACATATATTTAAACTTCGTATCATTTTCATAATCCTTCGCTATATTAGTACAAAGGATATAGCAGTTAACTGCCATCATAAATACTAGCAGCGACAGGAACATTCCCAGAACAACTGCTAAGGTAGATCTCATTTCACGAAGCATCTGTCTTATCCTGAATGCAGATACAAAATTCATTCCACGAAGATTAACCTTCTTGATTCCTCTTGGCTTAGATTCATTTCTAATCAGCGAAAGCGCCGTTTTGTTAAGCTTGCTCCGGATAACAAGCACATTAACAATTATTGCAACAACAGGCGGAACAACGAGAGAATATATCCACAGATAAACAGGAATATGAAAGCTGAACTCCGGAATCGAGAAATATTCATATGAGCTTGCCGCTATCATTGGTGCCATAATACCTGTCGATGCTACAAGTGCCCCCACAAGTCCTGATATGAATGAAACTACCACAGGAAGCGTTATATAATGTGCAAGAAGATCATTCTTAGTAACACCCATGGAGTAAAGAGTACCTATTATACTGCTCTCACTTTCAACAGAATGAACAACAAATACCGATATTACATATGCCAGAAGTATGAATACTATTACACCGGCAATGATACCCACCTCTATATCAACAAATTTGTCATTCTTTGTGGCGAATATTCTCGGGTTATCCTCATACTTTAAGAACATAGTAAGATTAGATAATTCAAAGTCGAACTCCTCCAGAGCATCCTCAGAAGACTCATCCAGTTCAGCCACGCCCTCTGCCATATCGTCCAGTCCATCATAAAGCTCGTCAACTCCATCAGTATAATCCTTGATTCCATCTTTATAATCCTTAAGATCCGAAAGCTGATTCTTTGCGTCTGTAAGGGCAAGCTTCAAAATGGCACTGCCACTGGCATCTATCATATCCTCCAGCTCACTTTCAAAGTTTGCTTCTGTAAGCTCGGTACTAAGTCCATAGCTTTTTAAAGCATCCCCTGTCTCTTCAAGATATGCATCAAACAGCTCTCCAGTTGCAGTATTAATATCAGCATTATTCTCTGACAGTTCATCAAGACCATCCCTGACATCCTCCGTCGCACTTTTAAGCTCCTTTACCGCATCTCTCAGCTCATCCGGAATCCCGCCCGTTCTATCCCAGTATTCCTGAAAAATCTCGTCCTCTACTTCTGACGGGTCGATCTTTATATCCTTCAGATATTTCTTCAGATCCTCATTCGTCTTACCCTTGCCCAGCTTATAGGCATATAAATATTCTTCGGACTTCTGTGCTTTCCCGGATTTTTTAAAGTTCTCATATGCCTCTTCATTAATAAATACGGGTCCAAAGGTAATAGAGTTGCAGGAGGTATCTGAAATCTCCTTAAATGGTCCGTCATAATCCGAAACAACACCTATTCCGGATACTGTATAATCCACACCTGCGAGCTCAAATGTATCACCTACATTTATTCCATTTTCCTCTGCATACCTTTTCTCTATTACTATTTCTTCAGCCTTTGAGGGCTCCTCACCTTCAATATAATAAAGCCTGTCTATTTTTTCACGAACCTTGAATATTCTGACCGTGCTTTTCTCCTCATCCTCTCTCTGATAATCAAAGAAAAAATGCTCTTCTAATTCTATACCCATTTCACTGATAGCATTCTTATCCTTTTTACTCAGCGGAACAAATACTTCAAACTCTCCGTCTTCAAGATTCGTCTCTTTAGCAATATCCTCTGTTCCCTTTGTCAGCGTCTCTCCGGAACCAACTATGGTAACGACCAGAAAGATTCCCATAGCAATCATAAGACCGAGGGCAAAATACCTGAAGAAGTTCTTCTTTAAATCTCTTAAAACTCTTTTTCTAAGCACTTTCTGCATCTTACAGATCCTCCAATTCTGAAGCCGGTATCTTAGTTTCATTTATATAATCTCTGGAAATCTCTCCATCCTTGATATAGATAACATGATCCACCATATTTTTGATTGAATTATTATGAGTGACTATAAGCATGGTTGTACCGTATTTTCTGTTGATTTCCTCCATAAGAACCAAAATATCTCTGGAGGTTTTCGAGTCCAGCGCACCTGTTGGCTCATCGCATAAAAGCAGCTTTGGATTCTTGATAAGCGCTCTTGCTATGGCACATCTCTGCTGCTGACCACCTGAGAGTTGAGACGGGAATTTGTTCTGATGCTCTGTAAGTCCCAGCACATCAAGAAGCTCATTCATATCAAGTGGATCCTTTGTCAGATATTCACATACCTGTATATTTTCCCTGACTGTAAGGTTCGGGATAAGATTATAAAACTGGAAAATGAAGCCATGAGTTTCTCTTCTGTAATCCGAGAGCTTCTCTCTCTTTAGTCCTACTATCTCCTTACCATCTATTATTATGGAGCCGCTATCTACCTCATCCAGTCCTCCTATACAGTTAAGCAGTGTGGATTTACCTGAACCTGAGGTTCCCTGTATAACACACATCTCACCTTTATCCACCTGAACAGATACCCCCTTTAAAACCTGAACATAGCTTCCACCTTCTCCATAGCTTTTCTTAATGTTAGATACTTCTACAAACATCTCTTTCCTCCCGCTATTACATTGATTAGTCCGGGAACCTTCCCGGAATACAGTTTGATATATGCAGATATGTTCACATAACAGCGTTATGCGTTTCTGCTTTTTATAGGCCCGGATCATCCAGGCCTTAATATCTATTTATTATTAATAACTCCGAACCAGCCACCTACCATATATGCTATCATATTCTTCATCTGCTTCTCTCCATCCCTGGCATTTTTACAATGAGTGACAATATGAATAAATATATCTATCTGGTCATGTGACATCCAGTGGATTATAAACCTGTCTTCTTTCGTAAGCTCCTTCTTTGACTTATACCCCTTCATCGCCACATACATATTAGTATAATGGGCTTCCACCTTTTCAACCATCTGATCAGGCAGATTCTCATATACTGAGCCCTGTGATTTAGTAAGTATAAGATTAAAGGCCTCCTTATATTCGAAGAGATATTTGATAACCAGACGTGCTATAGCCATATCATCATCAAAGCCTTCCGCCTTCGCCAGAGCTGCAACACTTATATCACTGCCGGACAACTTATTGGTGGCATTTATCTCCTCTGTAAAATGATCCTCTATAATCTTATTCAGCCCCATAACAGGTTCCGCCACCAGATTACCGAACAGATCCTCTTTATCCTTAAAGAAAAAATACAATGCACCGGTTGTAACTCCTGCCTCCTTACAGATATTTCGTAGAGAAGCTTTCATATATCCCTTTTCCGAAAACTCTTTCATGGCACATTCCAGAAGTCTTTTCTTGGTTTCTTTTTCGCTTTCCATATTCATATCCCAATACTCGAAAAAATAACACTGTTATGTACGTTTCGCATTATATACATAACAGTGTTATCCTGTCAACTATTTTTTTCTGCTTTAAGCAGATTATTATTCCATTCCCTTCAGACTGCCAACCATATCAAGTGTCTTTATTCTCTTTGAAAACATATGACTCACTACAACTGCGACCAGCAGGACAAAGACTGCTGACAGCGCATACAGATATACCGGAATATGTATATAATAGTCAAAGTTATCTCCATTACTGTTCATCATTGCTGTAAGAGTCGGTTTCCCCAAAGGACTGCCGGCAATTATACCAAGAACCGCAAACCAGATATTTTCCTGATTAAGCGTTTTCCTTATCTTTTTGGACGATAATCCCATTACCTTAAGCGTTGCAAATTCCCTCTGCCTTTCATGGAAGGAAAGATTTCCGGCATTAAAAAGAACGACTACAACAGTAACCACCGAGAATATCATCATCATGTAAAAGAGATACTTTATAACATCATAGCCATTTATAAATACCTCTTTCATTTTTTCCATATCATATACACCTGTTATGCCATCCTTACCGTCATAATCATTCAGATTCTGTTTCGAAAGAATTGCTGTCGGCACATATTCACATCCTGTTTTCTCAAAATCTTCTCTGAGTATCGTTATTCCCGCAGTTTCAGGTGTTCTGTTTATAAGTCCTATCTCAGATTCATACCACTCATTCTTTGAATAAATATGCCAGTATATTTTATCGCCAACTGTGACCCCCATCTGTTTTGCAAGCCGGCTTGTAATTGCTACCTTTCCGGGCTTCATAGATGTGATGACAGCCTTTTCATCTGTAATATTCTGCAGTCCCTTACCTTCAAGGACTGTCAGTGTCTGCTTATATCTATCTCTTGACGCAGCATGTGGTTCTCCTGCCAGCTCTATCTGATCAGTCATTATCATTTCCCCATCTACCGCATCACATATTTCATCAAAATATTCTACACTCTTGTCCTCAGACAGAGACATCTGAAAGCTATAGTTCTGAAGCTTATTGAAGTTCCAATCCACTATATCATCTACCAGGAAGTAACATCCAAAGGCATATAATACCAGCACCATACCAACAGCCGTTCCAACTATACCCATTACTGCTCTCAGTGGTGATCTGGAAACGTCTCTCAGATTATACTGTATGCTGAAGCTGAGCTTATCCCAGATTGGCAGTCTTTCAGCAAGTATTCTTCTTGCTCTTTTAGGTGCTGCCGGTCTGAGTGCCGCTGCCGGTGGAACTCTAAGCAGCTTCTTACAGCTTATGTATGATGCCAGAACACATGTAATTACTGTTACTGCAGTAACCACATAGAATAATGCATTTGTTCCGACCTTTACATCAGGAATTATATACCACTCAAACAGCATATTAACAAGAAGCCTGCCTATTAAACGAGGTCCTGCTATAAGACCTGCTACTGCTCCTATAAGTGATACAAAAAAGCTGTAGCTCATATAGTGAACAGCTATCTTATATCTCTTCATTCCCATGGCATTCATGGTTCCAATCTGTGTACGCTGACGCTCCACGAGACGACTCATGGTTGTGGATATTACGAGAATCGCAATCACGAGAAATATAAACGCAAATGCATAAGAAAATGAATCATGCTGCTTTAGCTCATCTGCTACTCTTTTTATTCCAACTATCGACTCTTTATCAACCATAACTGCATAGTTCTTATCGATTGCATCCGATATCTGCTTCTCGTAGAAAAGAGCTTCACTGATATTACTCTTTCCCTCTTTTATAGTTTTTTCCGCCTCACTCTTCGCCTCATCCGTCAGTGTTACCAGAATAGTGGAATATGGAATCAGTCCAAGGAGCTCTTCGTCACTCATATCATCCAGTCTTTCCAGCAGCATATCCTGGTCAAGGTCATCTATAGTCATTCCATAGTCCGCCAGTTTTTTCTCGATTTCTTCTACCTTGTCCCTGAAGGCATCAGAGTCTTTAAGCGCCTTAACATCGATTCTGCCACTTTTCACCTGGCTTTCTGCATATTCCCTGATAGGAAATGCCTTATAACTCATATATACATAAGCAAGTGTTTTAAAGTTTATATCACTGTCCTTTTCTGCCTTTGTATATTCGTACTCCGGCTCCATTATAAGCCCACGAACCGTTCTCTCGAACTTCACACCATTATGTTCAAGCTTTATCTTATCTCCTACAGCTATATCCCATTCCTTTGCAAATGAACCACACAGCCAAACACCATCACTATCCTCACCATCAAATTCGACGCCATCCGATACCTTAAGCTTTTTGTTTACCTCATCTGTACCCGTAAAATTATATGGCTTAAGGATGGTGCTTTCGTCCATAAGGTATATATCAAGCTGTGCAGCTTCGTAATCGACTGTTGTTCCTCTGATCTCAGTTCTGAACTGAGCATCCTCCACAAAAGAAAGCTTCTTTACCTGATCCAGATTCTCTTTTTTAAAGCCCTCGCTGTATATCCACAGATCAGCTATATTAGTCTTTTCATGGAACTCATTTATAGCCTTGCCGCTTCCAACTACATTAGATTCAAAACCTGCATAGATAAATGTTGCAAGAAATGAAAGTATCAGCACGGATATAAATTGTCCCAGATTACCTCTCATTTCTCTAAGCATTTTCCGAAGTAACATTACCACTCCACCTCCTCTACAGGAACCGGTGACTCGTTAATCCTGATTTCCCGCACTTTCCCGTTTTTCATACGTATTACCTTATCGGCGCACTTAGCTATATCCGCATTATGTGTTACCAGAATAACTGTATTTCCATAATCATGAGACATGGCTACCAATAGTTTAAGAACACTAACTCCAGTCTCAGAATCAAGGGCGCCTGTTGGTTCATCACCAAGTATTATCTTGGGATTCTTTGCAAGCGCCCTTGCTATAGATACTCTCTGCTGTTCGCCGCCTGACATCTGTGACGGAAACTTCTTTGCATGCTGCTCCAGTCCGACTCGTCTTAACATCTCCATAGGATCCAGTGCATTTTTCACTATGCTTTTGGTAAGAGCCACATTTTCATACGCCGTAAGACTCGGAATCAGGTTATAAAACTGAAATATGAACCCTATCTTTTCCGCCCTGTAGTCCGAAAGCTTTGCGTCACTCAAGGATGAAACCGTCAGCCCATCTACTGTGACTGTACCCGATGTAGGTTTATCCATTCCGCCAAGCATATTCAGCACCGTGGACTTACCTGCTCCCGACTGCCCCAGTATTACTACGAACTCACCTTCATCTATGGTAAAGTCTATATGGTTCACAGCAATCTGCTTACCATCGCCCTCCCCATACTCGCGTACCACATCTTTAAACTCCACAATCTTTGACATTTATTTTTCCTCCTTCTTGTTTTTAAGCTTTCCCTTTGCTTCTTCCCCCTGATACTTATTAACCCTTCTTATTGCCTCCTTATCTTCTTCCGGCAGATCATTTATACTCTTTTCCGCTCCGGAAAGAAGCTCTATAAATTCTTTTTTCGTTTCTTCTTCAAAAATCAGATCGATGAGACGGTATTTTAATTCTGACTGCATACGCTCCATAGCCGACTCATGAAACATATATTCATTCTCATAAGCTAAAACGATAAGCTTTATATAATTAGCTATAAGGCCCATGTCCGGATTCTCCCTCACGCCCTCCACGTGAGAAAAGATTCTCATTCCAACCGCCGTCTCTCTGGCAAGACTTACATCCTTACCCCGCTTCTTATCCGCCTCGTAAAGAGCTCTCTCATCCTCTGCCGAAAACTTCGAGTAAAATGTATTATGACTCAGCATAGTGCTGAAGAACATTCCAAAAAGCTGTGCCGGCTTTATCTTCTTTCCATCAGGAAATGCCTGGTCTATCTCAGCAAGTATTTTCTCTCTGTTTAGTTCCAGAGCCTGACTTACATAGTCCTCCTTGGAATCGAAAAAATTATAAAATGTGCTCTTTCCTATTCCGACTCTTTTGGTAATCTTATCCACGGACATATGCTTTAAACCATACTCCTCCAGAAGAGGAATCCCCTGCTCCAGCATCAGTTGTTTTAGTTTATTTCTTTCTTCTTCGCTAAACACTCTGGTCGGCATCTACATTTACCCCCATTCTGATTTGCGACCATTCTTTCAAAACGGTCGTATGATTTTCAAAAAACTTGCGACCATATTCCTGTTTCGGTCGCAAGTATCATTATACACACATTAAGTTAGATGTCAATAACTTTTATTATATAAATTGTATTATATTACTTCATCATACAGCCTTACTCTCCCTATACCTTTTATCTCACAGCTATATCTTGCCCTGTTCATCGTTCTGTCCGGAAGCAGAATATGCTTCTTAAATAAAAAAATCAAAGAATACTTTTCTTTTTGCTTAACTTAAGGTATTATTGTGTGTGGATTTTTTAGCCCAAACGAAAATTTATTATCAAAGAAAAGAGGTCTTTAAATATGGATAAAGTTGTTTTGGCCTATTCAGGTGGACTCGATACAACTGCGGTAATTCCGTGGTTAA
>DGRT01000050.1 GCA_002391105.1 Lachnospiraceae bacterium UBA4381
ATATATCTTACCATGAAGATACCCAATATAGAGATACGCAGTATATATACCAATCAGATAAGTAGCTGGTTTGACAAACAGGTAAAGGAAACTGACAGAGGTGTACTTAACAAGGCTGTATTGGAAGGCAATACAGAAGAAATAGAAAACTACGTGAGTGAGCTGCTTGCCAAGACTATAAGCGTATTTGACAGCGACGAAGCCTTCTATCATGGATTTTTCCTTTCGCTTCTTTATAGCGTACCGAATTATTCACCAAGGTCTAATCGCGAGGAAGGAGACGGACGTCCGGATATAGTATTATACCCTGATCGTCCGAAAGATCCGGCAATCATCTTTGAGATAAAGACTAGAAAGAAGTTCAATGAGATGGAAGCAGGTCTTCGCGAAGCATACGACCAGATAAGAGATAAAAAGTATGAAGAAGGCGTACTTGAAGACGGTTATATGGGCGTCAAATCCTACGGAATATGTTTTTGTAAGAAAAGCTGCATAGTGGGAGCATATGAAAGATAAAAACCATAGGAGGCAGTATGAAGGATATACTTTTTATAAATGCGTGTGTCAGGAAAGACTCAAGAACTAAAAGGCTTGCGGATACGCTGTTGTCTCAGCTTAACAAGCCGTATGAAGAGGTGACTCTGAAGGATATAACATTTCCTGTAGTTGATGAAAGCTTCCTTAATGAGAGGGACCGCCTTTCTTCCAAACATGAGTTTGATGCGCCGATATTTAAGTGGGCAAAACAGTTTGTCGAAGCAAGAGAGATAGTGATAGCAGCTCCTTTTTGGGACCTGTCATTTCCGGCTGCCCTGAAGCAATACTTTGAGCTGGTAAATGTAGTTGGCATTACTTTCAAATATACGGAGGAAGGAGTTCCGGTCGGACTGTGCAATGCAGGAAGAATCTTTGTGGTAACTACAGCCGGTGGGTATTATGTACCGGAGGAATATGGATTTGGCTATATAAAAGCACTGGCAGAGGGATACTATGGAATCCGGGATGTCAGATTGATAAGCGCTGCAGGGCTTGACATTATCGGGGCGGATGTAGAGGAGATACTTTCATCAGCAGAGAATAAAATAAGACTTATAAAGGACTGAGAGTAAATTAGTTTTTTGTGAACGATGCTTTAATATGCAAAAATGGATCTGAAACAGGCTGGTGATGTGCCTGTTAATTAAACAAGGAAAGGAAAAATATATGATAGATGTATGTCTGCTTGGAACGGGGGGCATGATGCCGCTTCCGTATAGAGCACTTACTTCACTCATGCTTAGATATAATGGCAGCAGTATAATGGTTGACTGTGGAGAAGCAACCCAGATTTCCATCAGAAGAAGGGGATGGAGCTTTAATCCGATAGATGTTATCTTTATTACGCATTTTCATGCTGATCATATAAGTGGTCTTCCGGGACTTCTGCTGGCAATGGGAAATGCTGACAGGCGCGAACCTGTAACAATAGTAGGTCCTCAGGGGATAGAGCATGTTGTCAGGTCGCTGCTGGTTATAGCTCCCCGACTTCCATTTCAGGTTAACTGTATAGAGCTGGATATAGATAAAGCTGAAGAGGTTATGGAAATCGCCGGACTCAGAGTGAAAGCCTTCAAGGTAAACCACAATATGCTTTGCTATGGATATAGCTTTGAACTGGACAGAGCCGGTAGATTTGATGCTGATGCAGCCAGAGCTCTCGGACTTCCGGTTCAGTTCTGGAGCAGGCTTCAGAAGGGCGAAGAGGTCGAGTATGAGGGTAAGATATATACAGGGGATATGGTTATGGGACCGTCAAGACGCGGGCTGAAGCTGACCTATACAACGGATACAAGACCTACCGAGAAGATAGTGCAGGAAGCAACGGGAGCGGATCTTTTTATCTGTGAAGGCATGTATGGTGAAAATGATGCTGAATCTCTCGCGAAGGCAAAGGAGAAGAAGCACATGACCATGCAGGAGGCTGCGGAAATAGCGAAGAAGGCGCAGCCTAAGGAGATGTGGCTGACACACTATTCACCTTCCATGGTGAAGCCGGAGCAGTATGCCGATTCTGTATGTGAGATATTCCCAAGAACTATTGTCAGCAAAGACAGAAGGACGGTAGAGCTCAACTTCGAAGAGGAGTAAAAGGTTACTGTTTCCGATTATTAGATATTTTTCTTTGCTTCTTCCAGAGCATCTATTACCCTGTCGCACCACTGATCAAACTCGGGATCTTCCACCTGACATTCAGGATGAGACAGAACATAGTCAAGAGCTATTCTTACGCCCTGATCAAATCTTACCGTTGTTCTCATATCGGGAACCAGTCTTTTCAGCTTCCTGTTGTCAAATACAACCGAAACGGATTTGTCTCCTGTAAGGCTTCCCTCGAAGTCGAAGCCGTACTTGTCACCTACAGCACTTAGAAATTCTGAGGAAACATGGTAAGCCTTTAGCTCTACGCCCAGAGCGTCTGCGATGGTCTGATATATCTGATCCCATGTGAGAGTCTCATCACCGGTTATCTGGAAAGCCTCTCCTATAGCGTGGCGGTTCCCCATAAGACCGGTATAGCCAACTGCAAAGTCCTTGTTAAATGTAAGCGTCCATAGAGAAGAACCATCACCCTGAATGATGACGGGCTTACCTTCCATCATTCGCTTGATCACCTGATAGAATCCCTTTTTGCCGTGAACACCGAGCGGTACATTTCGCTCATCATATGTATGACTTGGTCTTACGATAGTAACCGGGAAGCCTTCTTCACGATATTTCTTCATAAGGTACTCCTCGCAGGCAATCTTGTTACGGGAATACTCCCAGTGAGGATTTGTAAGAGTAGTACCTTCGGTTATTACATAGCTTGCAGCAGGCTTGTTGTAAGCGGATGCCGAGCTTATGTAGATATACTGCTTTGTCTTATCCTTAAATAGCCGGTAGTCTCTCTCAACCTGCTCTACCGTAAATCCAATGAATTCCCCAACAACATCAAAAGACATGCCTTCCAGTTTCTTAGCCGCAGCCTCCTCATCTGATATGTCGCAGATGAGCTGATGAACTCCATCCGGAAGCTCTGTATTTCTATTACCTCTGTTCAGAAGCCATACCTCCCAGGCAGGATCCTCTGCAAGTCTCCTGACTATTGCCATACTTATAGTTCCTGTTCCTCCAATAAATAACGCTTTCATACGTAACCTCCTCATAAAGTGTGGAATGTTTAGTTATTTAAGAATCGATGTACTAAATCAACTGCTACCAAGTATATAGCATATATATAATGAATAATACCCGAAAACAAACATAAAACAATCAGTTTTTGACATTTTAATTATAATTTCGTATGATAGGTTACTGATGAACGAGAGAGGTTTTACGGTTTGCAGAATCCTAAGACCTCCGGAATATTCAAACGATCAGGTGAATGAAAATGGCAAATATATTAGGAATAGAAACCTCTTGTGATGAAACTGCGGCAGCGGTTGTTGCAGATGGAAGAGAGGTAATATCAAATGTTATCTATACCCAGATTCCTACCCATACCCTTTATGGCGGCGTTGTACCGGAAATAGCCTCCAGAGAGCATGTGCTGAAGATCAATCAGGTGATAAAAAAAGCGCTGAAGGATGCTGATATGACCTGGGAGGATATAGATGCGATAGCAGTAACCTATGGACCGGGACTGGTGGGACCTCTTCTTATAGGAGTAAGCACGGCAAAGGCGATAGCTTATGCGAAGAATATCCCGTTGGTGGGAGTGAATCATATAGAGGGACATATCTGCGCCAATTATCTGTCTGACGGATCTTTAAATGCTGCCACACAGAATATAATGAAACCACCATATATGTGTCTGGTGGCATCCGGTGGTCATTCCCATATAGTAAGGGTGGATGACTATACAGAATATACTATAATAGGAAGAACCCATGATGATGCAGCCGGTGAAGCCTTTGACAAGGTGGCAAGAGCTATAGGCCTGGGTTATCCCGGTGGTCCAAAGGTAGATAAACTGGCAAGGGAAGGTAATCCTCATGCCATTCAGTTTCCGAGAGCAAGCGTTGGAGATTCGCCATATGATTTTTCATTTAGCGGAATCAAGTCTGCGGTTCTTAACTATCTGAACGGGGCTGCTATGAAGGGGGAAGAGGTAAATAAGGCTGATGTGGCGGCTTCCTTCCAGCAGGCGGTTATAGATGTACTGGTTGATCATACTGTTCAGGCTGCACTGGACTATCATATGGATGCAGTGGCGCTGGCAGGAGGAGTGGCAGCTAATTCGCTGCTCAGGGAAACCATGAAGGAAAGAGCAGAGGCAAAGGGGCTTGGATTCCACTGCCCGAAGCTGATATACTGTACAGATAATGGTGCTATGATTGCTGCTGCGGGTTACCATGAATTTATGGCAGGAAGACTTGCTGATCTGTATCTCAATGCTGTACCGAATCTGAAGATCGGGCAGAGATAATTTGTAAAGTTTCAAAATGGAATAGATATATAAGGTGGAGGAAGTATGGTAAGTGCTATAATTCTTGCGGCGGGTAAAGGCAGCAGGATGAATTCGGATACTGCTAAGCAGTTTATGGAAATAAATGGGAAGCCGCTTCTCTATTACAGTCTCAGGGTATTTGATGCAAGTATAGTTGATGAGATAATTCTGGTCACAAGAGGAAGTGATATAGATTATGTAAGAACTGAGATAGTGGAAAGATATGGCTTTCAGAAGGTGCGCAGGATAGTGGCAGGAGGAAAGGAGAGATTCAATTCCGTCTCCAAAGGCTTAAAGGCCTGTGACAAGAGAAATAAGATAATTATGATTCACGATGCGGCAAGGCCATGCGTTACAAACCGTATGATACTTGACAGTATCTCAGGTGCCAGAAGGTTTAAGGCATGTACAGTTGCCATGCCGGTTAAGGATACTATAAAAATAGTGGATGAAAATGGATTCGGAGTGGAAACTCCTGATAGAAGAACCCTGTATCAGCTTCAAACTCCGCAGACCTTTGAAAGAGGTGTGCTGGAGGAAGCGTATGACAGACTGAGGCTTAGTGGAGATACAGATATCACCGATGACACCATGATACTTGAACGGTATATGGATATACAGTCCAAGATGATAGAAGGTTCTTATGAGAATATCAAAGTGACAACACCTGAAGATATAAAAATAGCAGAAGCATATCTTTCGTGATGCGAGCAGGGAAAATGTAATCAGGAGAAATGCTGTCTGGAAGAAAACAATAAGGTGCAGTAAGGAATAAAACAGGAAGACAGTATCGTAGATATTGTGGCTCAGTGAATGTGCCGGAAAAATTATGGAGGAAAACGTGAAGATAGATAAGTGTAAGATTAAAAAAAATATAGCTCTGATGCTGGTGCTCATGCTGATATTTTCCGTAAGCGGATGCGGAAGTCAGGAGACCTTCTATGAAACCGGACTTGGCGGACTGGGAAGTGCAAATGGAACAGGACTCGCAAGCGGAGATGAGGGTGATGACGAGGATTCCGGAGAAGATAGCGGTGACAGCGACACTGTTGATTACGTAGAGCAGGAATATGCTGAAACAGAAAATGCTGATTTTCAGGAATTTATCTGGAATTATTTTAAGGATACTGTAACAGACAGCGCTATGAGCTATAACCAGTACATTATGTATGACGATTCCTATGATCTGGATAAGGACAGTATTGTAGCCACTCTTGGGGATGCAACGATAAGTGATGCGACCATAGCAGAAGACAAAAAAGAGGATGAGGATTTCTATAACGAACTTCTGGAGTTCGAGGATGCAGAACTTACAGAGGACGAAAGATTTACCTATGAATGTATGAAGTGCGATACAGAGATAGCCATGCATTATTATGACAATCCTTATCTGGATGATCCATTTTCACCTATGAGAGGACTTCAGTCTAATATAGTCAGTGCATTTCTGGAATACCGTTTTGATGATAAAGGGGATATAGACGATTATCTTGAGATGCTTTCTCAGGTTCGCGATTATTTTGGTGGGATGATAGAGTATGAAAAAGCGAGGTCTGAAAAGGGCCTGTTCATGAATGACAAAAATGCAGACGATGTTATACAGCAATGTGATGACATGCTGGAGAAGACAGAAGACAATATAATGATCACAGAGTTTGGCGAAATGCTGGGTAAGCTGGACTTTATTACCGCCGAGGAGAAGGCTGCCTACGAGGAGACTAATAAGGAGATAGTGCTAAGTACAGTGCTTCCTGCCTTTGAAGACCTGAAGGCGGCATTTCAGGAACTTAAGGGTACCTGCAAAAATGAAAATGGACTATATTACTTTGACGGTGGAAAGGATTTTTATCAGAATTATATCTTTCCGGTTTATTCAGGTTCTGCTAAAACCGTAGATGAGGAAATAGCTTTTCTTGATAGTCGTGCAAATACTCTTATAACGAATATGATGACGCTGTCATATTCATATCCGGACGCATATCAGGATTACTCTGACAATTATGGTGAATTCTTCAAGATATATGATGATTTGGGACCGAAGGGAATCATTGATATGCTTCAGGAAGACTATATGGAGGATTTCCCGTTTGAAGAGAAGGTTCCATTTGAGGTTGATTATATGTCGGATACTCTGTCAAAGCTGCATAAATCAACCCTTGCTTATTACAATACCAATCCGGCGGACAATCCGGACTATAACATTATCAAGGTAAATTCACTCAGCACTGAGGGCGTATTTGATACCCTTGCACATGAGAGCTTCCCTGGACATGCATTCCAGTTCTGGTATTTCAGAAGTACTAAGCCTAATCCGGGTCGTATCCTTGAAAGCAACCTGGGTTATGTAGAGGGATGGGCTGTATATAGTGCATATCAGACATGTCTCAAATGTGATCTTGACGGAAGGGAAAATGCTGATATTATCATGCAGCTCAATAATATTGATCAGGAATTTGGCTATCTGATGGCAGAACGTGTTGATCTGGGAGTTAATTACGAGGGCTGGACCTATGATGATGCCCTTGACTATCTGAGCGAATGGGGTATGGGCGAGGATGCGCTGGAGTACTGGTTTGATGCAGCAACAGGCGATCCGGGTATATTCCTGAGCTACAGTGTTGGCTACTATGAAATGAATGAGCTGAGAGAAAAGGCTGAAGATGCACTTGGAGACAAGTTCGTCGCAAAGGATTTCCATAAGGTTATACTTGATGCAGGTCCATGCCAGTATGCAATGCTGGAGAAAAAAGTGGATAAGTATATACATGATAATCAGTAGGCTCTTGATTTTCTCAGGAGATGAGAGTTATAATTTAATATGTTGTGAGTTTGTTATTTAAGATGAAAATACCGGGGAGTTGTTTTTACAATTTTCCGGTATTTGAGGTCTATATAAAGGAGAGGGAAACGTATGAAAGGGTTGAAGAAAGGTCTTGCCTGGATTCTTGCTGCGGCTCTTGTGCTGGGGACTATAGTATCTTCGCATGGGGCATATGCTGCATCAGGCTGGGGAAGTGACAGTAGTGGATGGTTCTACTATAAGGCTGATGGTTCTTATTATGCAGGACAGTGGGCTGAAATAGGCGGAAGCTGGTACTATTTTCTGGATAGCGGCTATATGGACTATGCCGAGTACCGTAATGGCTGCTGGCTGGAAAGCAGTGGCGTATGGAATACAGCCTACAGTAATGGACAGTGGAAGTTCAACAATCTGGGCTGGTGGTTCGAGGATGGTGGCTGGTATCCAACAAGTCAGTGGCTGTGGATAGATGGATACTGCTACTATTTTGGCGAGGATGGCTATATGGAGTATAGCTGTTTTCGTGATGGTTACTGGCTGACCTCCAGTGGTGCCTGGGATCCTGATTATACAGGCGGCGAATGGAAGCTGGGAGAAAAAGGCTGGTACTTTGAATCTGCCGGCTGGTATCCTGCGGATCAGGGTGTCTGGATCAATGGTGATTACTACTGGTTCGACAAAGACGGTTATTATGATGCTAAGGAGTCTGCTGCAAAGAAAGCGGCAGGAGCGGATGGAAGAACCTCTGCCGGTGCTGGCACAGGTAATAATAGTGGAAATGCCGGAAGCGGAAGCAGCGGAAACGGAAACAGTGGAAACGGAAGTAACTCCGGAGGTAATGGAAACGGCACTGGAGATACTGGAAATGGAAGCGGCTCCGGAAATAACTCCGGTGCAGATGGAAACGGTTCCGGAAGTAATGGGAATGGAAACAGTGGAAACAATTCCGGAAATAATGGAAATGAAAATGGTGGAAACAGCTCCGGAAACAGCGGGAATGTTGTAGCTTCCTACAGCTATGAGATAATACCGCTGCTTGAACCATTTTCAAGTTATTTCTATATAAAAACTGATAATCCTGATCCCAATTCCTTCTCCTTCATTGATGAAGATACCAAGTACGCTTCAGAGGGAGAAACCGGAAGCATAACTCCGACCACAACCATATATGCTGATGTAAAGTACGAGAATGAGGAGACTGCAAGGGTAAATGGCGGTTATATAGCAACCGGAAGCTATGTGGATGGAGGAACGGTCAGACTGAAGGAACGTTATGTTATTGATTCGTATCCTGTATATAATATGACCACAGGAACATCCACAACTGAATATGAGTATGGATATAATGAAACGGATGTTACGGTAGAGATTCCTGAGCTTATGAGCAATCTTGATTATCTGATAAAGACTTACGGAGATTCCTCCAAGTCCTTCTTCGATAATCTGAGTGGTATATCAAGCGGATTTGGAAGTATCTGTCTCTATAGCGGTGTGTATGTACTTGGAGATCTGAAGAGGGACCCGAATAGTTACTATGGAATCTCTTCTTCTCCTCATGTGGATCAGATATACTATATTCAGGATCCTTACTACAGAACAGATAGTAAGTCAATGCTTATGGGAGGTCTTTATCCTTTCAGATATGATTCTCTTGGGTATCCTTCGATGATAGCGTCTGCTGCAAAGAAGCTGGACAGCTCTTCGACCTATACCTGGTCTGAGTATGCACATTATCTGGTTGATATAACATATAATGGAGAAACTCATACTTATGGTGGTGCCGGAAATGGTGGTGGACAGGGCATCCATAAGGATCAGATTAAGTATTTCTTTACATTTGATGGTTCATCAGGAGATGAATATGCAAATATCAGTCTGGAAAATGTAAGAAACAGACTTTATGAATATGGTGCACTTACTGTAGAAGACGAAAGAGATCCGAGTGATATCCTGACCTGGGCCAAGGTTAGAGAAAAGGTTGGAACCAGAGGCGCCTATGCGAAGATTGCTTTACTTACATCTGTTTTTGGCGGAAGTGGAGAGGGTTATACATACCTCTATGATGATGGCTCCAAGTCAGAAGGAACCAATGGCTGGGGCTCCATAGGACATTTCTATAATTCCTGGTTTGATGGCAGATACTTTAACAAGTGGGAATATATCTATCCGGGAGTGACCTTTGAAGAGACAGTTAAGGAAGCTAAGGAATCCGATGATCAGGTTCCGCATATATTCTTCAAGGATTTTCATATGCCTCTTCCTGACGACGGAAAAAGCTACTATGCTTCTATATCTATTCCTTCATCTAGTGGCAATTCCTGGTCAGGTTCCACAAGGAAGATATCTGAGGAATATGGATACAATCCTAAAACAGGTAACTGGGAAGGTTTCACATGGTTCTTATATGACAAGGAAACAGACAGTTGGAAGCTGGACGAATTCGTCTCTTATGATAATGTGAGGATAGATCTGGGCTCTATAACAGACTATGGAAGAAATGAGCTTCAGGATGCGACATATCAGGATCTGAAGGTTATAACTATGGATGAAGCTCTTTCGATGGAACTTGACAAGAATACAAATGTTGAGCCAACGGAATACTATATCTACGATATGGAGACAGAACCCGGAACCTATCACGGGGCAGGAAATAACTAAAGCAATAAATAATATAAACATGAAGGGGCGTACTTTTTTTGGAAAGGAAGGAGTACGTCCTTTTTACTTAGCCTGTGATATGCGGATATCAGACCGGTGTTTTGTGAAGTACCAAAGATGCAGAATAATCCCTGTGTGATATGCGGATATCTGACCGGTGTTTTGTGAAGTACCAAAGATGCAGAATAATCCCTGTGTGATATGCGGATATCTGACCGGTATTTTGTGAAGAGTTAATGAATTTTGACATTTGTGGCAATATATAAATAATATCTACATGATTTTCCCTGTTATGGCTGGAACCCGGTAATATAGGGAAAAATTGATTGCTCCGAGGCATAGAGTGTAAAAAAATTATAACTTTATTGGAAAAATATCAAAAAGAAGATAAAAAATAAAGGTTTGACAGTGTTATCAGTATGAGTTACTATATAATAGATTAACTAATGGTTGACATAGCTGCCAATTTATTCTTGCATTATCAGAGGTATGATATGGAGACGGAAGAGAAGCAAAATTCCATTCAAGACAATAAAGAGAGTAAAGCTTCAAAAGACGTTAAAGAAAACAAAGATAAAAACAGCAAGAAGAAAAAGGGTGCAGGAAGATATGCGGCTGAGTTTTTTATCAAGATTGGAATTACCGCTGCGATAATATGGGCGCTATGTACCTTTGTTACCGGCATATACGTAATACATAGTAATTCCGGTTATCCTATGATAAAGGACGGAGATCTGTGTATCATCTACAGACTCGCTGAACTTCATGATGGAGATCTGGTTGCGTATTCCATTGACGGGGAAACTCATTTTGGAAGAATCGTAGCGGCTGAGGGAGACTCCATTGATGTTGAGGAAGAAAGCTTAACTGTAAATGGCTATGGCGTCTATGAGGATGCTGTTTATCCAACAACTGCCGAAGGGATATCTGTTCAGCTACCATACACAGTCCCTTCTGAATCATATTTTTTATTAAATGATTACCGTTCTGATATAAATGACAGCAGGAATTACGGAGGCATACCTAAGTCGGATATTAAGGGCAAGGTTGTATTCGTAATGAGGAGACGCGGGATATAGCGCTGTAAAGTGCATACGATATAAAGTTAGAAACTGGTATTGAAAGATACTGTTTTAATATATAATATATGTGGAGGTTTATATATGAAAAAAAGTAAAAAACTTATGGCGCTTATAGTGTCAACATTACTGCTTGTTACCATGATGGCAGTGCCGGTAAGCGCTGCGGCTGCATATACTCCGAAAAAAGGTGAAAAAAAATCATTTAAGAAGTATTTGGTTCTGGATAAGGATGCAGAGGTTCCTAATGTTACATTTGAATTTGAGATAAGTAAAGGGAACGCCATTCCTGCGGGCTCTGGTAGGATGGAGGTTATAGCTGGACCTTCAACTACGACTGCTCCTTCAATAGGAACTGCTGAATTTACATCGAGTTCTACAACCTATGATACTGTTCAGACGGGTGACACATCCGTAACACTGGGACAAAATCAGAAGTATGCTTCCGCAAATTTTGAGATAGATTTTACGGGAGTATCATTTCCAGAACCAGGAGTTTACAGATATGTGATTACCGAAAAGAAAGGAACTGCCAAAGGTGTAACGTATGATACTGATCCCAAATATCTAGATGTGTATATTATAAATGACGAGCAGGAGGCTAACAAACTTAAGATTGGTGGATATGTTCTTCATACGGATAGTGATGCTCCTTTAACAGGCGATAATAACGGAACAAAGGGAGGAAGTTTAGCAACTAAGATTGACGGTATTCAGAATTCGTATGGAACTCATAATCTTTATGTGGGAAAGCAGGTAACTGGAAATCAAGGTTCAAAAGATAAGTATTTTAAGTTTACTATTACTGTTGCCGGTTTGAACAAAGGCGATAAGCTTTCTGTTGATCTTACCCATGCAAGCGAAACCGTTGCAACTGTAGATGCTAATAAGAACGGTTATAGTGGGAAAGATAATCCAACAGAGATGTCAGCAAATAATGAAGGAACCGCTACGGCAGATGTGTATCTTAGCAGTGGCGAATATGTTGTTATTAAAGGGCTTCCTGAAGGTGCGAATTATACTGTGACTGAAGATGAAGAAGACTATAAAAAGACGGAAAAAATTGCTCAAACTGATTCTACGATAGATTATGATGAAGCAGCAGGGACTGATGCATTTAGTGATGCTGTTTCAGGAAGCGTTGGTTCAAATGATATCCATACAGGTTTCACAAATACCCGCGATGGTATCATCCCAACAGGTATCCTCCTTTCCGCAACACCTTGGATTATCCTTGGAATAGTTGCAGTAGCTGGAATCATATTCTTTGCAATTCGTTCAAAGAAGTCATACGAAAATGAATAATCACATTTTCAAATATGTCTGAAATTTTCATAAACTCAGGAGCATAACATATGGACATGCGGAAATTCTGGATAAAAATGAATATTCTGTATGAAAAGTTTATGCTCCTTGTTTTTGTTTTAGCCCTTCTGATAGTTACATACGGTCTTTATGACAGTTGGTACGTGTTTCATAGTGCTACAGATAACAGCTATCTTAGTTACAAGCCTGTCGCCGGAGAGGATGTTCCGGAGAATGGCCCTATTACAGATGACATGGTGGCATGGATAACTATGGATGGGACTAATGTTGATTATCCTGTTATGCAGGGAGAAGATAACTATGAATATCTGAATAAGAATCCTTATGGTGATTATTCACTTTCTGGAAGTATCTTTCTTGATAGCAGGAATAGTAAGGATTTTACAGATCATTACTCTATACTATATGGACATCATATGGAATATGGTGTAATGTTTGGTGCGCTGGATGATTATCTGAGTAATGACTACCTGAGGAGTAACGGTGCAGGAACTCTTCTTGTAGGAAGAACCAAAGTAAAAAGCTACGAACTGCAGGCGTTTGCCTGTATAAAGATAAATGTTTTTGAAAAAGGTGATGTGTTTGATCCGGATTTTGATAAGCTTGAGGAGTTCATTTCGGAGAATGCTATATCCTATAATGATTCTGTAAAAAAGACTGATCATATTCTGGCACTTTCTACCTGTACCGAGCCTGTTTCCCAGAACAGACTACTCGTTTTTTGTTATGTATATGAGTAGTCGGGGTGGCGTGGTACGGTGAAATATTTCAAAAGTTTTTTAATTATATTGAATGGGTAGTAAAAATGTTTTTAAAATATAATTCATCAAAAACAAAAAAGAGTTATATTCCCGGAGTCAGCGGCAGAAGTACATTTGGCAGACTAATGTTAACCATCAGCTTGTCTGTCTGCACTTTACTTCTGATTCAGAATAGTCTGGTAATGGCGCAGAATGAATATGTTCCGATTGAAGCGGTTATTCAGTTCGACTGCGCGTATGCCCAACACGTAGAAAATAATAAATACAAGATTACCATAGAAAATGAAGATGCTTCAGCTCCTATGCCGAAAAATGATACCGTAGAGGTTAATGAATCGGGAGAGGGAAGCTTCGCTATCACGATTACCGAGCCGGGGACATATGATTACCTCGTTTATCAGATCGAGGGAGATGATGATAGCATAACCTATGATAATACTGTATATGAAGTGCATGTTGCTGTAATTAATGATGACAAAGGCGAGCTGATATATACCGTTGCTGTAAATATAGCAAATACTGATCAGAAGCCTGAAAAACTCAGCTTTCGTAATATAACAGCAAATATCAATATAGATCCGGAAGAACCCTCAGAGGATTCAACCGAAGAAAAAGAAAAGGGTACTACTGAAACCGAGACAGAAGAAGCTACAGAGGCAACAACTGAAAAAGGTGAAGAGGTTACTACTGAAACCAAGACAGAGGGAGAAGTAACTACTGAAGCCCAGACGGAAAAAACCACAGAAGGAACTGCGGTAAAACCTAACGAAGAATCAGCAACTAATAAAGAACCGGCTCCTCAGAAAGCAGATGTCGAGCCGGGTGAAACCCCAAAGAAGAGTTCTAACAGTATTCTGACAGGGGATGACGCGGAGATCGTGCTTGCTATAATCGTGCTTATGGTTTCTCTGATGGGGATAATATTTATAGTGGGTAAAAAACATAGAGAAGACGATATGTAGTTGTCTTTCTCAACAAAATAAGTGTATCAAATGGTTTAAACTGTCGCTTGACTTATCCCGTATAAAAAATTATACTAAAAGGCGTTGGTGTTAGAAGTTTTTAACTGGCACTGACGCCTTATCTTTTATACATAACAGGAGGCACATCCTGAATTAAAATATAGGAGGAAAAGAAAATGGCAAACATTGATCTTACTAAGTATGGCATCACTGGAACAACAGAGATAGTTTACAATCCTTCATTTGAGGATCTGTACAAATTCGAGATGGACCCATCACTTGAGGGTTATGAGAAGGGTGTAGAGACAGAGCTTGGCGCTGTTAATGTTATGACAGGTATCTACACAG
>DGRT01000169.1:0-20152 GCA_002391105.1 Lachnospiraceae bacterium UBA4381
TTGTTGATGATACCAACCTTGATCTTCTCACCTGAGTCGGCTGCCGGTGCAGCATCTCCGGAGCCTGAATCGCTGGAAGCGCTTCCGCCGCCACCACAAGCTGCAAGTCCAAGTGCCATCGTTGCAGCAACTACAGTTGCAAGAATCTTCTTACCAAATTTCTTCATTTAAAAACCCTCCATTTCATTAACTTAGCCCGATTCCCTACCGGACCTAACCGTTTTCTGATGAACCTAGTGTATCAAAGTTAAGATTTCTATAATACGGAGTTTCTCAAGAGTTTTTTTCAAATAATTATTTGTAAGAAAATGGAGTTTTTTATTAAGATTTTGGTTTTTTTATGATTTTTTTGTTTTATTTTATGATTTCCCGTTTTGTTTTATCGATAAAGAAATGTTTTTAATTTATTTATTTTTAATTTTGGATTTTTTACTGCGTGAGCATCAAAGCCAAAAAAAGTCTATGCAGAAATATTTCCACATAGACCATTACTTCATTTATAAAAACCTGACTGATATGCAAAATGCTTTAAAGCCCGATCAGTATTCTCTGGAATCCAGTATATCCTGAGTAAGAACTGTTATCTCATACTCGCCGTCCTCCAGTTGCACACTATTAACTGTATCATCCAGACAAAATGCACTCTCATCGATATAGGTATATTTATTAAACTCCTCCCCCTTTGTCACTGCCTTGACCAGTTTTCCTATCTCACTGCCTTGGAGGGGATTACATTCTACATCCAAAGCTATCTTTCCCTCAAGCACCTTGGTAAGTCCGGAGTTGGCAGCATCAAAGGATATAACCAGTATTTCTCCATTCTTAATGTCTGTACCCGCCTTACGTCCTGCTTCCTCTATAGCTTCGATAGCTCCAATGGCTTCATTATCATTTTCAGCATAAACAACATTTATATTATCGTGTTCCTTAAGAAGATTCTGCATTACCTCCTTAGCCTTGGTCTGGGCATAGTCGGCAGGAACCTTTGCAAGCAGATTCCATCCATTCCTGATACATGCCTCCTCCAGTCCATTGGTTCTGCCAATCTGAGCTGTGGCTCCAAGCGTCCCCTGAATATCTACTATATTAAGCTCTTCAGGCTTAATCCCTTTAGCCTCACTATAAC
Source organism: Lachnospiraceae bacterium UBA4381 (assembly GCA_002391105.1). Lineage (GTDB taxonomy): Bacteria > Bacillota > Clostridia > Lachnospirales > Lachnospiraceae > Eubacterium_Q. Next base: position 1,127 of record DGRT01000169.1, read on the forward strand.
TCTTCAGCCATTCACAGGCTATTTCCGCTTCCCGGCTGAAGTCAGAGCCTACCCAGCCTGTTACCAGCGACGTATCTGTAACTCTTACCTGACGATCGACTACTATGACCGGTATTCCTGCATCCTTCGCCTCCTGAAGCACTGTATCCCATCCGGTTTCCATTACAGGAGCCAGAACTATACAGTCAACCTCCTGCTGGGTAAAGTTACGAATTGCAATAAACTGCTTATCCTGTTTCTGCTGTGCATCATCAAACATCAGTTCAAAACCGTTCTGTCTGGAAAGACTGTTTTTTATGGATTCGGTATTTGCCACACGCCAGTCCGACTCCGCTCCAAGCTGCGAGAAGCCGACTGTAATATACTGTGTCGGCTGTATCTCTTCCTCCGCACTTTCGCCGCCACTTCCACAGCCGAGAGGACACGCAATAAGCATGGCTGCAGAAAGCAGCAGAGCACCTATCTTATTCAGTTTGTTTTTTATCCGTAATACTTTCATCTTATTAATGCTATTTCTCTTTTATGTTCCCAGCTACCTACATAACCTCTGTCTCTTCCTTGACAACCGGTATCCTGATGGTTACGGTAGTTCCCTCTCCATAGGTACTGTCAACTGTCATTCCATACCCGCTGCCATACATCATCTCTATACGCTTTTCTACATTTGCCATTCCAAAGCCATTTACTTCTTTGGAAACAGGTGAAACAGAAAGCTCAGAACCAGCCCCTGCTTCATCTGCGCCAGCCTGAAGCGCCACCTCTTTCTTACCGGATATAAGTTCGCGGAGCCTCTCCAGTTCCTCCTCCTTCATGCCGATACCATTATCTATTATTCTGAACTCTATCTCCTCCGGTCTATCCTCCACCAGATAGCCTTCAACCCTTATCTTTCCGCCGCCACGCTTATTCTTAATTCCATGATAGATAGCATTTTCCACAACCGGCTGAAGGGTGAGCTTCTGAATATTATATCCCAGTATATCCTCGCTTATATCAATCTCATAGTCCAGAATATCCTGATATCTGTATCTCTGAATCTCCAGATAGTTCTTGATATGCTCCCGTTCATCCCGGATAGTGATCTGACTTCTGCCCTTACTAAGTGAGATACGGAAGAAGCTTGACAGCTCTTTAATTATCTGAATAGCCTTCTGATTCTCTCCCGCCTCGGCAGCCCATACTATGGCATCCAGTGTATTATACAGAAAATGCGGATTGATCTGCTCCTGCAGTAGCCTGAGCTCAGCATCCTTCGATATCTCCTGCTCCCGGTGGATATCCTCAATCAGATTCTCTATCTCCTTTACCATGCTGTTGAAGCTGTCCGCCAGGGTTTCCATCTCATCATTACTGCTAAGCTGGTAGGAAACTGTAAAATCTCCACTTGCAAACCTCTCCGTAGCGCTGACCAGCTCGGTAATCGGCTCAGTAATTCTCTCTGACAGCCGTCTGGACAGAAAGAATATCGCAGCCAGTATCACAAGCAGAGTAACTATTATAATCCTGATAGTATTCAGCAGACTGCTCGCCACCTGCCGTCTGAGCATCTCCATGTTATGGGCTTCATCATAGATATATTTCTGAATATCTTCCTGTATAAGAGAGGTCAGCGTACGGATATTCATATCCAGCATTTCCATATTCTCGTCATAGTGACCGCCTTCTTCAACATTTTTCAGAATATCATCTACACGTTCATCAAGTATCCCCAGCAGCTTTATGAGCGCCGTGAGGTCTGTACGGACATTATCCTCGGTGGTTTTGCTCTTCAGCTCCTCAAAATGAGTAACCGCCTCTGAAATGAGTGCTTTGGGATCTTCGTCTTCAAGCTTTTCAACAGCATTTGTCCAGTTTGCGGAACCGATGATGATCCTGTACATCATCTCATCCATAGACTGTTTGAAGCTCATATTATATTCATTTGCACTTGTTATATTCCGAACCAGCAGATCGTATTCCTGATAATATACATATAACCTTGCTATAGCTATACTGAACAGGATGATAAGAGGTATAACACAGATCCATATATACTTTATCAGCTTGGACTGAATCCTGCTGCTTCTCTTCTTCTTAATCTTCAAAGCCTGCAAATCCTTTTTTACCAATACATCTGTCGCAAAATAACCGGACTAATGCGTAGGTTCCAGTTATTTAAAAATCGATATACTAGCTCTCTTTCTTCTGTCTCCTGTACTCCTTGGGAGACATCCCGGTAACCTTCTTAAACAGAAAACTAAAGTAATGCGGATCTCTGTACCCTACCTCAAACCCAACCTCTGAGGTCTTCATGGAAGTACAGGTCAGAAGCTCCTTGGCACTGTCCATTCTGACACCTGTAAGATAATCAATAAATGTCTCCCCAGTCTCCTTCCTGAATATAGCACTGAAATGATTAGAGCTTACATTCACATAGGATGCCACCAGTTGAAGCGACATATCCTCATTTTTATAATTATCCTGTATAAACCTTCTGGACTTCTCTATAAGCTCCGTATATTTCTTATCCGAAACCTGATTACGATATTCTATCAGGGTATTCAGAAGCTGCGTGATATACTGTCTTGACGAACCCACCGTCTCCACATATCTCGCCGGATTCTTCAGGTCTCCAAGTATTTCCGAAACCTTATCATCACTGACACCAATACTGTCCAGAAAGGTTACGCCACTTAGTAGCGATTCCATAATAACATACTGTCTCAGCATAAAGGATTCCATAGCATCTTCACCGATACTTCTGATGTATTCTCCAACCAGGTCATTTACTTCTGACAGGGTACCGCTTCGCAGGAAATGGAAAATGGTTTTCTGCGACAGCATTTTTACATCCACAGAGCTGATATCCATATGATTGATATCGAACTTATTGATATCCAGACTGCCGGAGGCACTTTCCTTCTCTGCCTCTATAGTCCTTCTGAACTTCTCATTTTCACCGGAGTCCTCCTGCTTACCGCCCAGCATGACAGTGCTTTCTTCCAGCATATATCTGTCGGCAAATCTCCGGCTGGCAGCACGATAGGAGGTATTTACATCCCTTATTCTTTCAACCGGTCTTCCTGTTGATATAAAATAGATCATCTCATCATAATCCTTCATTATATCCTTCACAAGACCGATACCGTTTTTTATATTTTCATCCATTTCCTCAAGTGAGTCAGACTTTTCAAGGAAGCACAGCACATCCCCCACCTGTTCGTAGAGATATACATTTTCCAGACCATCATAGGCATCTCTTATCCTGCTATATATCTCATCGGTAATACCGGAGTACCCGGCTATATCATTTTCACTCTCATTTTTGAAAAAAGCCTGAAACAGCACTACGGAATAATAAGCAGCAGTAATATCTATACCCAGCTCACGTCCCTGTCCCAGAGCATCCTGCATGGATATCTTGCCATCAATCATATCATGGATAAACTTCTGCCTCTCCAGAGCCCGTATCTCCTCCATGTCCTGAATATACTTCTCCCTTGCCTGCTCCTCCTGTCTTTCGGAAATGATGGTATCTCTGATCTTACTAAGCTCTCTCATCAGATCCTCACCCGAAACCGGCTTAAGTATATATTCTTCCACGCCAATACTGATAGCCTGCTTAGCGTAATTAAAATCATCATAGCCACTGAGCACAACTATCTTAATATCCGGAAGCTCTTTTTTTACCAGCTCGGAAAGCTGCAGCCCATCCATAAAAGGCATACGGATATCAGTGATGAGTATATCAGGTCTGGTCTTAAGTATCTTGGGAAGAGCCATCTCTCCATCACCGGCTTCGCCAACGAGTTCAAAATCATTCTTCTCCCAGTCAACAGACTTTTTTACTCCTTCACGAATCGCATATTCATCTTCAACTAAAAAAACCTTAATCATATATCCTCCAAAATCCGCACTATTCCAGCAGCATTTTATCCGCCGGAAATGTACAGATTCCCCCTTAAAGCGCATAATAATCCATAGTTATTCTAACATCACATAATCATAAGTAAAACAGAAAAACATCCTGAAAATTTTGGATTTTTTACGAACCAAAAAGCAGTCCAGACCGAATACAGCATTTGAAGATCCGGACTGCCTGTATGTTTATAAGCCTGTATATCTATAATAATGAACCAAGACTAAATACCAGAAATGAAACAACCCATGCGATACCACACTGAAGGAGCACCATCGCTATAGCCCACTTAAATCCAAGCTCCCTCTTAACGGATGCGATTGCTGCGACACATGGAGTATATAACAGACAGAATACCAGAAGTGCGGCAGCCGCAGCAGGAGTAATAGCTGTAAGGAGCGAGGCAGTCTCACCAAACAGAATAGTGAGGGTAGATACCACGCTTTCCTTTGCCATAAAGCCGGTAATCAGAGCCGTCACCACACGCCAGTCCCCAAATCCAAGAGGTCTGAAAAGTACAGCCAGACCTCCGGCAACTGCCGCGAGGATACTGTCATGCGGATCCTCCACCATACCAAGATGCATGTTAAAATTCTGCAGGAACCAGATAACTATAGTTGCAACAAATATTATAGTAAATGCCTTCATCAGAAAATCCTTCGCCTTTTCCCACAGAAGCTGTGCAACATTTTTTATACCCGGCATACGATAATTGGGAAGCTCCATAACAAAAGGAACCGCCTCCCCTTTAAATACCAGTTTTTTGGAAATAAGCGCTGTAACAATTCCCACCAGAATACCTATCAGATAAAGTGCCACTACAATGAGAGCGCCCTTACCGGGGAAAAATGCAGCAACAAAGAAACCATATATCGGATACTTGGCTGTACAGCTCATAAACGGTATCAGCATAATAGTCATCTTCCTGTCTCTCTCAGACGGAAGTGTTCTGCTTGCCATTACTCCGGGAACAGAACAGCCGAAGCCCACAAGCATCGGCACTATGCTTCTCCCCGATAAGCCCAGCTTTCTGAGAGCCTTGTCCATGACAAATGCAACCCTTGCCATATATCCCGTATCCTCCAGCAGTGACAGAAAGAAAAACAGAAGTATTATAATAGGCAGAAAGCTCAGCACACTTCCTACTCCGGCAAATATTCCTTCAATTATCAGGGAATGTATAACCTCATTAACCTTCCAGGCGGTGAGAAGCTGGTCAACCCTGTCAGTCAGCACCCCTATGCCATACTCCAGAGCCTCCTGAAGCCAGGCACCGATCAGATTGAAGGTAAGATATGAAATGATACCCATTATCAGGATAAATGCCGGCACAGCAGTATATCGTCCCGTCAGTATCCGGTCTATCTTTTCGCTGCGCTCTCTCTCCTTACTTTCAACAGGCTTCACCACAGTTTCCCTGACCAGCTTATCTATGAAAGCAAATCTCATATCTGCTATTGCCGCTGATCTGTCCATTCCACGTTCTTCCTCCATCTGAAGAACGATATGCTCCACCATTTCCTTTTCATTTTGAGAAAGCATAAGTACATCTATAACACGGCTGTCTCCCTCGATTACCTTATTAGCCGCAAAACGTACCGGTATTCCCGCACGTCTGGCATGATCCTCTATAAGATGCATGATGGCATGGATACATCTGTGAACCGCACCGCCATGATCAGACTCATCGCAGAAATCCTTTTTGCCCGGACTTTCCTGATATTTAGCCACATGAAGTGCGTGATTTATAAGCTCGTCAACGCCCTCATTCTTGGCGGCTGATATCGGTACGACAGGGACCCCCAGAAGCGCTTCCATCTCATTTATCCTGATGGAGCCTCCGTTTCCACGTACCTCATCCATCATATTGAGCGCAACCACCATAGGAATATCCAGCTCGATAAGCTGCATGGTAAGATACAGATTTCGTTCTATATTCATTGCATCTACTATATTGATTATCCCCTTGGGTTTCTCGCCCAGGATAAACTGTCTTGATACGATTTCTTCATCTGTGTAAGGAGAAAGCGAATAGATACCCGGCAGGTCAACTACTTCTGTGTATTCCCTGCCCTTAATGGAACCGCTTTTTCTATCTACGGTAACCCCCGGAAAGTTCCCGACATGCTGATTAGAACCGGTAAGCTGATTAAACAGAGTGGTCTTTCCGCTGTTCTGATTTCCGGCTAACGCAAAAGTAAGCAGCGTTCCCTCTTCAAGAGGATTCTCATCTGCCTTATCATGAAATATTCCACCCTCACCGAGTCCGGGGTGGTGTCTATGATGATGTCTTCCCTGACGATTTTTTTCCTGATGCTGTTTTTCCTGATGGCGTTTTCCCTGATGATTTTTTCCCTGATGATGCTTTTTCTGATGATTTTTCTCCTGATGCTGCTTCTCCTGATACTGTTTCCCATTGTCGGATATAACCAAAGTATCATCTTCTGAGGATACTGACGCTTCTCCTTCTTCCTCTTGGAGAGACTTTTTTTCATCAGACTCCAGATCAGTTGTTATTTCTATTTTTTCAGCATCCGCAAGTCTGAGTGTCAGTTCATATCCATGAAGCCTCAGCTCCATCGGATCGCCCATAGGCGCATATTTAATAAGTGTAACCTCGACTCCGGGGATTACACCCATGTCAAGAAAATGCTGTCTCAGGGCACCCTCCCCACCTACCTCACGGATAAGTGCGGTATGCCCTACTTCCAGTTCTCGAAGTGTCATATAAAATTTAAACTCCCTTGATAACCCTTGATATAAAAGACTGCTACGCAATCGAGGACTATTTGGTGCCATATCTGCTTTGCAATCGAGGACTATTATATCATATTTGAAAACTTATGTTACTTTTATATTTACTTGAATTATGAAGCCCCCGATGCTATAATCCGCTAAGAAATAAAATATTCGTTGCCACCGGGTAACTGAGTGTATATTGCACCTCTTTACTGTAATCGTTAGGTCTTAGAAGATACAGCTAAAGCAGGTGCATTTTTTAAGGAGAAAATGCGATGAATATAATAGAATCGTTCAAAAGACTAAAATGGTATGAAACCCTGCTCTGGCTTGGTTCCGTTCTTGTTATTCTTGTATCCTATATACTATTCAGCAGGAGCGGCGTGCTCTCCCTTATATCCTCTCTCATCGGAGTAACCGCCCTTATCTTTGTTTCAAAGGGTGATGTACTCGGACAGCTCATAACAGTTATATTCTCTGTCTTCTATGGAATCGTTTCATATAAGTTTCATTACTGGGGTGAAATGATAACCTATCTTGGCATGACTGCTCCTATCGCGGCAGGCGCTGTTATCACCTGGCTCAGAAATCCATATAAAAAAGGAGAAGTGCGTGTACGTCACACCACACCTCTCCTCTGGTTTCTGCTATCACTATCGGCGATAATTGTAACCATTATATTTTATTTCATACTTCGTTTCTTCAAAACGCCGAATCTGCTGATATCCACCATTTCCATCACTACCAGCTTTATGGCAGCATCACTTACCCTGTTCAGAAGCTCCTACTATGGACTTTTTTATGCTGCAAATGATGTAGTTCTCATCCTTCTGTGGGCACTTGCCACCTCAACAGATATATCCTATCTTCCTATAGTGCTTTGCTTCATCTGTTTTCTGGCAAATGACATCTATGGCTTCGTAAACTGGCAGAGAATGAAACATGCCCAGTCATAGATCAGACAGTCCAAGCCGCCACCATTTTTATAAAACAACATATTATGATGCAGGCGTACTATCCAATTTAACCTATCAATCCCCTGATAAGTATTACCAGAATAAGTATCGGAAGGATAAATCTAAAATAGAATATCAGCCCCTTCTTCATCTTGAGGCCTTTTCCGGTATTTACCTCCTCCAGATAATTATCCGCTCCCCAGCCATACTTTGTCACACAGAATATGAGGAATATAAGCGAGCCTATAGGAAGTATCAGATTACTGACTATAAAATCCTCTGTATCCAGTATATCCTTCTTGCCAAAATGTACATCTGAAAGAACATTATATCCAAGCACTGAAGGCATACTTGCCAGCAGGAGAAATACTCCATTAATCACTACCGACTTTATCCTTCCTATTCCATAGTTATCGATCATAGAGCCAACCAGATTTTCACATACAGTTATAACAGTCGAAAAGCTGGCAAATGTCATAAACAGGAAGAAAAGTGTTCCCCAGATACGTCCACCCGGCATATTTACAAATACGCTTGGAAGCGTAACGAATATAAGTGAAGGTCCCTGATCCGGCTGAATATTATAGCTAAAGCATGCAGGAAAGATAATAAGACCTGACATAAATGCGACAAATGTATCCAGCGCTGTAATTCTGACAGCCTCTCCGGTAAGCGTATATTCTCCGGACATATAGCTTCCAAATATTTCCATAGATGACATTCCTATACTAAGCGTAAAGAATGCCTGACTCATGGCGGCTGTTATAACATTTCCGGCACCTACCTCCTTAAAGCTTTCCAGATTCGGTTTCAGATAGAAGCTTATACCCTCTCCGGCATTTGATAATGTGAAGCTGTTTACTGCAAGAACAGCAATAAGAGCCAGCAGTCCCACCATCATTACTTTATTTACACTTTCCAGTCCCTTTCGAACTCCAAAGCTGAGAACCAGAAATCCGGCTATTACAACTAACGCCATAAATATAGTCATTTCCACAGGGTTTGCCATCATATTTGAAAACACCGAAGGGACGTCACCTACTTCCCGACCGGAAAAATCCCCCTTAAGGAATTTCCAGAAATAAGCCAGCATCCAACCTGATACAGTAGTATAATACATCATCAGCAGATAACAGCCTGCTATACAGACCCATCCATGAAGATGCCATTTATGCCCATCCTTCTCCAGCTTCTTATAGCCCTGAACTATGGTCATTCCGCTTCCCCTGCCTATGGCAAGCTCCATAGTAAGCACCGGTATGCCCATGATAACAAGGAACAGCAGATATATAAGAACAAATATAGCTCCACCATTCTGTCCTGCCACATAAGGAAATTTCCATACATTTCCAATTCCAATAGCGCATCCCGCACTTACAAGTATAAAACCTATTCTGCTTCCAAAGCCCTCTCTCTTCTTTCCCTCCATAATAATAACTGTCTCCCAGTATTCCTTTCTCTCCCATATTGGGTGTTTTTGTATTCTATATTTATTCAGGTCATGCAGCTTAAAACGTCTTTACTTTGAAAGACTCCCGCTCCTGTAATCTTTGAAAGATCCCGCTCCTGTAATCTCTTATTTCACCTTTAAGGTCAAATGACGTTTCACCAGACTTATAGCAGCAAGTATAATTCCCGTCACGCCTGACAGAATAACAATATATGTCATAGCATTTATCTTTTCTCTAAGACTTATAGCAATAATTACCCATATAACGCCTTCTACTATCATATAGATCGGAGATATAACCATCATTATACTTCTCAGATTCTTCTTTGTATTCTCATACCCTAAGATAATAAGCAGCATCCCGCCGCCATTCACAAACAGCATAGCAAGACCTATCACAAATATCATAGCGACAAGCTCTGTATCAACAAACGAAAGACCAATAAAAAATGTACAAACCACCAGTAATATGATAAGAATCACATAAACAAAGCCAAGGGCTGTCGGCACTGCCATCACCAGAGCAGATACAAGGTTTAATATATAGCAGGATTTTAAGGGCGTATCATACTTTATTTTTGAGCCGTGCTCAGGCATATATGGCATATTCGAGGTAGGCTCAGTATTTCTATACGGTGAATCACTCCCTGACTGTATCATATTCATACACCCCTTCAAAACAAATTATCGTAATCATCCAGAAAGTTATGCCTTACCCCATGTTGTTTATATTCAATAACTGTATCAAGATTAACATTCTCAACGCTTCTGAAAATATTGGACTCAACATAGGGATTCGTTTTTTTAAGCTCTGCTATAAGCCTCTTTGTTTCAAGCCTTTTGGAAGAGGTAGTTCCATCCTCGTTGTAAGTCGAACAGCTTTCAGTAAAATGACATGCACACTGTAAAAACTGCAGACCATTATAATCTCTCCAGGCACAGATATCCTTCTCTCTTACCAGATAGAGCGGTCTTATAAGCTCCATACCCTCAAAATTAGTGCTGTGCAGCTTCGGCATCATCGTCTGAATCTGCGCACCCTGAAGCATCGCCATAAGTATAGTCTCGATAACATCATCATAATGATGCCCCAGAGCAATCTTATTACATCCAAGCTCCTTCGCATTGCTATATAAATAGCCTCGTCTCATCCTCGCACAAAGATAGCAGGGGCTCTTTTCTATAGTATCCACAGCATCAAATATATTACTTTCAAAAATAGTAATCGGCACACCAAGTAACCTGGCATTGTACTCTATCATCTCGCGATTGGCTTTATTATATCCGGGATCCATCACGAGAAACTTAAGCTCAAAGTTGCACTGTCTGTGTTTCTGAATCTCCTGAAATAATTTGGCCATAAGCATCGAATCTTTTCCACCGGAAATACAGACTGCAATCCTGTCACCTTCTTCAATAAGCTTATAGGTTTTACACGCCTTGGCAAACGGGGAAAATATAGACTTATGAAACTTCTTTCGTATGCTTTCCTCAGCCTTACGCTGTCTTTCTTCGTAGGATATTTCATTCATACCGCACTAATTCCTTCTATAATTGCTAGAGTTTCTTAGAAACAAAGCTTTATTACTATACCTTTCCATATTCTACTGCTTCCATCGGACAGCCACTTAGATTTGCTGCCACAATGCTACTACCATATTACATGCCACCAATTCTTGTCAATACCATGTAAACAACTAAAAATATACTTCCTCTTTATTCTAATTCATTCCACCAGCCTTGTAGTTATAAACCGGTTTTATTATCTTATCAATCTCAACCGTAGCTTTGATAACTGCCGCTATATCGTCTATACCTCTATAAGCAAATGGACTTTCATCCAGCGTATCCTTACTGATACAAACAGAATGTATTCCGGTCATTACTTTTTTGAACTCGGATACGGTATGATGTTCAGCCACCTCTGAACGCTTATATATCCGCCCTGCCCCATGAGGTGCCGAATAATTCCAGTCAGCATTTCCAAGCCCGGTTCCAAGAATAATGCCATCCCTCATATTGATAGGAATGATTACTCTCTCTCCTTTTCTGGCGCTGATTGCCCCTTTTCTGAGAATAGGCTTCTGCTCTGCAGCCGTTTCCGCTACCGCATTTTCTGTTCCGGAAAAATCTACATAGTTATGGATACAGGTAAATGTGTCCTGTATCTTCCACTTCATTCCATTTACTATTGATTCAAGGATTGCCTCTCTGTTAAGGCCGGCAAACTCCTGAATCAGCTTTATATCATGCAGATAGTCCTCCATCAGTTCTCCTGTGAGGCAGGTCATTTCATAGGAAGCATATCCCTGTTTCTTTAGCTGCATTTCCTTCTGTCCCTTGCTCAGATAATAGTCAGCGACCTCCATTCCAAGATGTCTGCTTCCGGAATGTACAACAAGATATACATTTCCCTCTTCATCCTTATCTACTTCTATGAAATGGTTCCCGCCGCCAAGTGTTCCTATGCTTCTGTTTGCCTTGCCGGAATTGATGCCCTTATAGCATCTTAGCTCTGACAGATCTATCCTACTGGCGTATTTATGTTCTTTCTCACGGATTCTCGGACCTACAGGAACATTTTCCCTTATTACAGTATCAAGCTGCTGGAACTGAAGTCCTTTGGTTTTAACCTTAGCCATAGTCATACCACAGCCTATATCAACGCCAACAAGAATCGGCAGGATCGAATCTCCCACCGTCATAGTAAGACCAATCGTCCCTACTTTTCCCGGATGAACATCCGGCATTACTCTTATCAAACTGCCCTCAGCACTCGGATGATTGCATATCAACTGAAGCTGTTTTCTGGCATGGTCATCCAGAGCATAGAGTTCGTTCTCAACCGTATAAACGATTGCATTTGTGTATTTACCATATATTGTAATCATATATTCATTCCCTCTCTATTTCCATTTTAATCAGATATAAATCATTTAGTTTAATTCCACGAATCATGTCTGTCCTTATCCTTCTGTCTCCTGCTCCTTACAGATTCCTTCTTCTTCGGATTCTTTCGAGGCTGATACTTCGGACAATTCTTACACTTCTTCATATCTACTTTTACAAATCCTTTTCTGCATTCTGCACCCATGCATACGTAGTAAATGCAAGGCTCTATTCTGTCTCTCATACTAATATCCTCACTTTTTGCATAAGAAAAACACCTCTGGTGCAGCTATACAGCCACACCAAAAGAGGTGTTAGTTATCCCTATATATGAAATACTACGCAGATAATATCATATCAGCTTATAATAAGCCTCTGCCCCAGTTACATCGTTTCCTGATTTACTTACGATGCACCAGACCATTCAGGACAACTGTACCTTTAGTGTTACATATTGAATTGTTGATAATAATACTTCGCATATTGTCCTCCTTTTCGTCCTGGGGTTAATAGTTACTGAAGTCTTTCACTTCCGGGAAATTCGTGCTATTTCCAAGTCCGTAGTATAAATATGTATAAATAAAAAGTCAATCTAAACATATATTGTTCATAATTGAAGCATACATCGCTGAAACCGCAGCCCTTATTCCAGTTATTTAAGAATCGATGTAACAGCCCTTACTTCATCGCCTGAATCTTATCATTTATCCTCTTCGCCTCAGCCCGATAGTACCTCATAAAAAGGAACCAGATGATAAATGCAACCGCAAGCTGAATCAATGCAAATATAATTCCCTGAACAATAGTTGCAGATCCACCCATCCATCCAACTGCATAGGCAACAATCGTATAAACCACGCATCCTATTCCCATATGTATCAGCACTCTAACCGGCATGGGCAGATTCTCCTTCTGATAAACAATGGTCGGTACTCCAAACCCAAGACCAACCAGAACACAACCGATGACCATCTTTGTAAATCTGTAATTATCCAGGCTGAAATTCCCTTTGTACCCTATATCAAATACAACTCCAATCAAACAGAAAATTGCCATTGCCATTCCTATACTGATAACCGCACTTTTCACCATATCCTTCAATGTTTCTTTCATGTTATTTACCTCCTATAATCCCAAATATTTTTTGAACTCCGGCAGATATGTTCTCGAAACGTATTCCTCGCATCCATTTTTCAGTTTTAGAAGCAGCGTTCCACTGAACCCCGGCTCGATGCTGTCCATATAGGACAGGTTGATCAACGTAGATTTTGATATCTGCATAAACTGTTTCCCTAACTGACGGCCAATCTCATAGAGCCTTTTTCTTGAACGGTATTTTTGATTCTTACCATAAATGATCGTGTCCCCACCCTCAACTCTGACCATGTATATTTCTTTAGGCTGCAGAACAATAATATCCTCTTCATTCTGCAAGGCAGTTATGGGAGTCTCGCTTGAACTGAACAGATCAAGTATCATCCGAATCTCATCTGTCACCTTATCGGTGTAAATTACCGCATATGGTTCCTTATATTCAGCAGATATATCAACACTTACTTTCATGCCCGACCTCCTCTCTCTTTGATGATGCAATCATATACTATATCGAAACTTTTGTCCTGACCTTTAATGTAAGTTGCAAAAAACAGAAGGTAAAATGCAAAATAAAGAGGAGCTCCTCCAGAACTCCTCCTGCTTTAATCCATTTTCATATAACAGCCAAGGACAGGCTACTTACCATCCGGAAAGCTTGTAAAATATTCTCTTTCAACCTCCGGCAGCCCGTATCTATCCTTTGCATCTTTAATTGCTTTAATCATAAAGCTCATATTCCTTGCCAGATTCCTCATGGTCTGCAGTCCCTCAAGATCTTTCTTGACATCCTCTGCTGAAAAACCATGTACCTGATTCCAGTAGGTTGACGAAGCCACCGGCATCCCGCTTATAGTAAAATACTTATTAAGCACATCAAAGCTTGCTGTATTTCCACCTCTTCTGCAGCTTACCACTGCCGCACCTACCTTCATGTGCTTTGAAAAATGCGTACTATAAAATAATCTGTCCATAAAGGATAAAATATTCCCGTTAGGCGAGCCATAATATACAGGACTCCCCACCACAAGACCATCTGCTTCCTCAAACAGAGGAGCAGTTTCATTTACAAGATCATCAAAAACACATTTACCGTTTTCGCTGCATTTGTTACATGAGATACAGCCTCTTATACCTTTAACTCCTACCTGTATAAGCTCAGTATCAAAGCCCTCTTTCTTAAACACCTTTATCATTTCATCAAGAGCAGTCGCTGTGCACCCATGCAGGTGAGGGCTGCCATTTAATAAAAGAATCTTACTCATTCCTGTCTCCTTTCACACTTATTTTTCACTTCTTGATTCATTATGATTTTCTTTATATATATGCAGCTATTCCTTCGATTAATACTTAATGCATCTCGCTTCGCTCGATGTATTACCCCTGCTTCGCAGGGACAAAATATTCGCATCCGGTATTAATCTTCGGTAACTTCCCGCAGCCATTCGTTTATTACTGTAAATATCATATATCTAATACATTTTACTCCATTAGACTTTTTACTTTATCTATAATGGTTATATCTGCCGGAAGCCAGTCCACTGAATCTATATTTTCCTTTGTCAGCCATTTTGCAGCCTCATGCTCTTTTAGAATCAGATTTCCTTCTACTATACTGCACAGGAAACAATCCATGGATAAGTGAAAATCCGGATAGTCGTATTCTATCGTATCGATATACCTTTCTACTTTTATTAATGTATCAAGCTCTTCCCTTATCTCTCTGACTATTGCAGCCTCCGGACTCTCTCCTTCTTCTATCTTGCCGCCCGGAAACTCCCAGCCATCCTTCAGATCACCATAGCCCCGCTGCGTGGCAAAAATCATCTTTGCAGCTTTGGCACTTTCTTCAAAACACTTTTCAGACATAATGACAGCACCCACAACACGAACAGCCTTGAGAAAGCTTCCATCCTCCCGAATCCAGACATACTTTCCTTCTTTTATCTCTTGCTCGCTGATCCACTGCTCCGACACCTCCAGCTTATCACCATCTTCAAAAACGAGCAAAGCATGAGGTCCGTCTGTATGTTCTTCACAACCAAAGTCTGCTTCTCTTATATCTATTATCCTGTGTAAATTCATTTCTATCTCCCTAAGTCTATATTTCTGATGATAATGTCTCTTCCGATATATCTTAATAAATGCAAAACAAAATACTTAATTATCTGACCTTTTTATCTTTAATACTAAAGTACATACGACTAAAAGTATCGGAAAGCAAATGCATCCCAGGATTCCACTCCTGATATTTTCTCCAAACCTCTGAGAAAGGCTTCCAACTAGTGAAGGACCTGCCGCACCTCCCATATCTCCGGCCAAAGCCAGAAAAGCAAATCACAGCACTTCAATCAGTCCGCTTCCTATGGCATAAATTATAACACATAATATTATTCCCGCATAAGAATCGGGACATATATCCGGTACAAAAGCTAACAGGATAAGCCCAAGTCCTGACGCAATATGAGCTACGATGATGCATTTTCTGTATCCTATTTTATCAACAAACTTTGCACATAAAAAATCAACAATAAGCTGTGTCAAAAAGAACGTAAATGAAATAAAAGCAAGCTTAGTATATGATATACCGTACGTCCTATAGAATGTCAAAAAAAGCAGCGGAACAAAGTTAGCTGTTATAGCCTGAGTAACAAACCCAAGGTAACAGGCTGCCTTTGTTCTATTATAATTTTCAGATTCAATCATATTTTCCCCTATTTGCTTAAAATATTCAGCCACTTTTTTCTTCTGCCCACTGATTCACCGCTCCTACGTCCCTGTTTTATCACCATATAGAAAAGAAATATCCGGCGAGTGGTGAAAGCACGATCATTATCACCGAAAAAGTAAATAACGAAATCGATATAAGTGTCGCCCTCTGTTCTGACGGGAACATACTGTTAAGCTTTGCATTAGTCCTTATCTCAATCGCATCGTCCGCCATAGCCGAGATAAAGCCTCCCAAAACCATAAGTGCCGCTATGCCTGTATGTTCAATAAGCACACCTGCCAGCACACCCGTTGTACAAACAATAAATACATTTACATACTTCGCCTTCTTTGCTTTAAGTATCAGCTTTGCTCCGGCTATTCCTCCGAGCTGCATTATGAAAAGTGCCGGTCCAAGCATCCAGTCAGATAGTCCTGCATCCCTTAACTTGCTCTGTAAAAAGAACAGTAACAGAATATCTATCGCTCCTACAAGTGAATTGAGAAACATCAGTCCTGCTGCTTTGGAATTATAATATAGAAACTTTATCGATTCCGCAAAAAATGAAATCGTCTCTTTAAATAGTGATGTGTGCGTTCTCTCCTCTTTACCCTTTATCTCAAACAAGGTAAGTGTAAAGCAAAGTGTAATACCTCCCATTACAGCACTTATCAGGTAAGATCTTCTATACCCAATATAAAGTGCAAGACCGGCTGCAAGAGTTGAGATTCCACTTGCTATTCTGTAAATAATTGATTGATTGGATACATATTTCTCATATTCCTTATGTTTGCCCTCCCTCTTCATGGAATCATAGGCAAGAGCCTCCCCTGATCCGGATGCAAAGTTATAGCTCATCGCATGAAATGGCATGGACAGAAGAACCATCCAGTAATCCTGCGACAGAAGCATTATAATATCCCCTGTTATCGCCATCAGATTTCCCAGAACCAGCATCTTCTTTCTTCCATACATATCCGCCAGCATTCCCGAAGGAATCTCACATATGAGACTTGTAATATGAAATACTGTTTCTGCAAAGCCAATCTGCACCAGCGAAAAGCCTCTGGCCGCAAGTATTACAACCCACGCTCCGGTAAGAGACAGATTTCCAAGTACACCTGTTATATATAATGTCCTGATTTGTTTCTTTAGATTAAACATTAAAAAATCTCCCTTCCTGTTTCTTCCAGTGCCTCTTCAGACACCCTCAACAACTCATGGGAGATAATGTTTCCTATTTCAGATTAATAAGATATAGATTGTACTTAAATCCTGAAAATGGGCGCACTATCCCCTGGGGGATAATATGTATAACCTTTTTTCAGTTGAACATTAACATCTGTCCAGTACAATTCCGTATCCTCTTTCTGTTTTTATTCTACTAAATACTAATAGATAACCCTATTTAAGTCAAGGGTATATTTATTATTGATATCCCTTACCCAGGAGGACTACTAATGGATCAATATAATACACCTATATTTACTTCTCTCGTTGAAATATCCCGACTTGCCAACACTCTGCAGAGCGTTATGGACATGAGAATGGATGATATCACATCAAGACAGTGGCTTCCACTTATGATAAAGCTTATAAAATAAATTCCGGTTTTCCTTACTAGAGCTCACTTCTTTTTCTTCGGCACAGGTAGTTCTTCATACATAGCTTCTAACAGATTGCGAAGAAACTCTTTATTCTCAACATTATCGACAAGGATCATCTCCTTCGCTCCCTCGTATGGAAGTTCCAGACCGGCTTCCGGCATCATTTTCACAGCAGACTTTACAGGCTTCACAAGAAAACGGTCATCATAAATTCCACCGACAACTTTTCCACGATAATAGATGATGTATTCTCCCATCATCGCCCTGTAAGTTATATCATCCAACTCTGAAAGCTGTTCTGAAATGAAATCCAAATACTCTTTACTCGATGCCATTTTTACACTCCCCCTTGATTTATTATGCTGTTTATTTTCTGAACCAAAGAATCTCTCCCTCAGACAAAGTAATTATAACATCCTCTGAAAGTACAGTTGTTGAAACTGTATCAGACTATACATTATTTCTCCGCAGTCCGTGACTTGACAAAAATTATGTAATATATTATATTGTTATGTAATATGTTACATATTTCAAGGAGACTCTTATGGAACCTCGTGAGATGATCAATTCAATGGACAAAAGATTCGCCCTTTTCGGGTACTTCTTCGCGATGAGCAACCGCCTTCAGACTGTGGGCGACCGCTTCTATGAAGAGATTACCTGTAAGCAGTTTTTCCTCATGATCTGCCTGCGCCTTTTCGAAAACGGAGCACCAACAATAAACGAACTGTCGGAGATCATGGGATGCTCGCATCAAAATGTGAAGAGTATCGCCGGAAAGCTCGAAGAGAAAGGCTATCTGGAGATCAGGCCCGACAGCGATGACGCGCGAAAACTGCGTATCCGTCTTACAAATAAGGCAGACAGCCTGGCCAAAAAATATCAGAAAAAAGAATTGGATTTCATTGACATGCTTTTCACCGGGATTTCCGACAAGCAAATCGAGACAACATTCAAGACCCTTGAGAAAATGGAGGAGAACATCAATGAATAAGATCGTCGTAATATACCGTTCCGTTTATGGCTACACAAAAACATATGCGGAAATGATAGCCGAAGAACTCACCTGCGACCTTCGCGAATACTCTGAAATAAGCCCCAACGACCTGCTGTCGTACGACACGATAATTTACGGCGGCGGCCTTTACGCAATCGGGATAAACGGCATCAACCTGATCAAGAAGAACTACGATAAACTCAAAGACAAGCATCTCTTCGTGTGGGCGACAGGCTCCAACCCAGGAGATCCTGAAGATCTTGAAGCTGTCTGGAGTCACAATTTCACTGACGAGATGCGGAAGAACATCCCCATGTTCTATCTGCGCGGAGGGTTTGATTACAATAAGCTCAACGGCAAGCACAAGATAATGATGTCCCTGCTGAAGATGAAACTTAAATCAATGAAGAACCGCACTAAGAATGAGGACGACCTTCTGAAAGCTTACGATGCTGCCGAATATCACTGTAACAAGGATAATATCCGCCAATTGACCGACGCTGTAATGGGGCTGTGATTTATCTATGCAGATATACTGTTAATATTATGATCTATCGCTCATCCCGACAAACTGTGGAACTTATCTATTTATCAACCAAACCATTCCTTTTAAACATTACAAGGTAAATATATGCAACGGTTGCTCCTGTGACTCCAAATACTGCATCCCATATGTCCGGTGTGTTAA
>DGRT01000169.1:20299-20658 GCA_002391105.1 Lachnospiraceae bacterium UBA4381
AGACAAAACCGAAAATAAGCAAAACCATCATGCATAGGGCAAAATTCGTTATATGCGAAAGAAGGAAAACGGGAAGTATTTTTAGTTCAGGATTTATATTGTTAATCCAGCGAGCCATCATGCTAAACGCACCAACTGCTATCAAGCATAAATAGATTGCCAAATACATTTTCTTGTATTCATATTTACTCATGGGACCTCCTGTAGTGATTTGGGCAAATTACGATTCTTAGTCTATTATCCTATGGTGAGACTGCAATGAGAATTTTCTCCATGAGCCCATCATTTCAGCGATTTTCAGAACAAAGTATTCCAAAATCTGGTCGAATGTAGTCAACAAAAAATGTATGGAGCACTCC
>DGRT01000086.1 GCA_002391105.1 Lachnospiraceae bacterium UBA4381
ATATCATAGCTCTACACCATATGACATACGGATTGCTCCATTGCTAAAGCAATCCTCTCCTCGCTATATTAAAGACAGGAACGCATTTTAATTTTTGACAATTATGACTTTTTTTCTAACTCATACTGAATTATATCCTCATATACTCTCCTGCAGTTTTCTCTGTCATCATATTCAAAGAAATCATCCGCTCTCATCCGGTAGAGCTCCTTCATATGACAGCCTTCCTCCATGTATGAGATAATCAGATTCACAAGCTCCTCCCTCTTTCTCACTATCTCACCAAAAGCCATCGTATCATAGTGATAGGAGCCTTCCTCATAATGTGCCTCCAGCTCAACAGGATGATAATATATAATCGGCTTTCTCATATAAGCAAAATCAAACTGGATTCCACTATAATCCGTTATCATCAGACTGGATTCACAGAACATTTTCTCATAGCTCATATCTCCGGTTGACGGTATGATATCCACGTAGGGATTCTTATCAAAGTCCTCTGCCTGGGGACTGACTATAGGATGAAGAACATATTTGATGCGATAACCATGCTCCTCCGCTGCAGCTATCAGTCTGCTGTCATTTATAAGTCCGTTATATACCTTATAGTATGGGGTACTCTTGAATTCCGGATTGTAATCCCGCTCCACGCCTTCATTCTTCGTTACGAAGCTGGCAGACTGCATCCTCCAGGTCGGGGATATCAAGATCTGTTTCTGATCTCTATCAATCAGCCCATCATATCTGGGTATTCCGGTAAGCCGAAGAGCATCATGCCGTATCTCTCCCGTAAGTCGAAGCGCCTCGTAATTTACGTAATCATAAACCGGATGAGACAGATTCTCCAGCTCATACTTTGACGCCAGAAAATAAAGCTTTGTATTATCTCTGAGCCGCTGCTGTGCCAATGCTATCTTCTGCACCGACAGACCATGCTGCAGACATACCACATCAAAATCCGGTATCCCTCTTATATATCTGGAGTTTTCCAGATAATAATCATTAAATGCAAATACCGTCGAATTGGTAACAAGGACTACGTCTGCATTTAAGAATACCAGCCTATGCAGGAAGCTGCCTCTCCTGAGAACCCTGTAGCCTTCACTGCGTAATCTATGATAATCCGGACAGTCCTTATCTACCAGATAATACAGTCTGTCAGGCATCACCTTCTTTTCTAATATAGCACGATAATTTTGTAAGTTAAGGGGTAGCTGCTTAGATTTTTTTATTTCTGTGGCATATTTGTACATATATTCGGCAGAATCTCCGGCCTTGTATATCTTATCAAAGAACAGCCACACTCTATGTCTTTTGAAAAATGGTGTCGTCAGCACCCACGCCATTCTGAGTATCAGAAATCTCAAATGATGCATCCTGAGCTTTGGCGCCGTAAGAAGCTCCCAGCCTATCCCCAGTTCATGACCTGCCATTCTGAACCAGTTATACTTTTCAACACATATTCCTGTGACTACTTCCGTCTCCACATCCCTATAGGAAGAAATATGTGTATCATGCTCCGGAGTAAGCAGCCATTTTCCTGCATGCCAGTACGTATTATGTGGAAATGCCGCCAGCCGGCTGGTATGAGACTTAAAATCAAATGCGATATTATATGCCTTACCTTCATACTCCATATAACATCTGATAGTACCATAAATACTAAGTGCCCCCTCCTGATCTGCACCATTTCCGGATATCCCGCTATCAGTCCCATCCTTTTTTTCAGGCAAGACATCTTCAAGAGGTATGCTCACATGGAATGGGTACCTCTTATAAGCAGACCTTCCAAAGTATTTTGTCAGAGAATATCTTTCACAGAAAACCGGTTTATACCTTTCCCCATTATAAGTAAAGTAATACTCTACCTTATTCATATCATATATATCAGGAAATGACCCATCTATCTCAATGTGACAAGGTGCCTGTCCCCCTGTCACCATGTGACAAGGGGACAGGCACCTTGTCACATCCATAAGCTGTATGTTGCATCTAAGGGAGTATGAGCTGTAAACCGGCACATCATTTGACAAGATATATAGTCTGTCTGTTCCGTAACCCTGAGTATGATGATAAGGAGTGAGTGCTATATCAGCCGCTTCAGAGGATAGTCCAAACTGCTTATCTGACAGTTCACCACTAAACCGGATAAAATCAGAATCAGGGCGTTCCTCCGGAGTTTTATTATACTTTATTCGAAGCAGCATCCTGCAGAACTGATAATCTCTTTTATATACCGGAAACCTGTTTGCATTCATGATGACATCATCATCTATATACTGAAGCACCTCATGTATAAGCTCCATAAAATGATCTGTCTCGTCATCAGACAGTACATGCCGATTATTATTATTCTGATTTGCATCCAGCCTGCAGGCAAGATTATACATAGTATAGCAGCTCACCAAAAATGATGGCTTTTCCCCCTGCAGCATCGGAAGCAGAAAATGCTCTATATTGTCCAGATACCAGCTCTTATCATATATTCCATGGAACTGCTTATAATTACCATCCCCGGGTTCTCCCTGC
The DNA here is from genome assembly GCA_002391105.1 of Lachnospiraceae bacterium UBA4381. GTDB lineage: Bacteria > Bacillota > Clostridia > Lachnospirales > Lachnospiraceae > Eubacterium_Q. Next base: position 2,530 of record DGRT01000086.1, read on the forward strand.
CTGTAATAAATATGTTCTGTACTCTGCTGTATCAAAAAAGGATAAGCCTTCATAAGACTAAGGAGAAAATCCGCTTCATAATTATATTTCAGATATTTATTAAGCCTGAACCGTCTGCCGCCCTTACCGAACACAGCCGTATCCCCCGATATACCGGCATTACTTTCCACATCCGAAATTTTATTCAGATTCAGCATAACTCCGGTTATTCTGTCAGGTATCTGAAACAGCTTCTTGGGTGTTGCCAGCACTGCATCCGGACATTCACCCAGTCTTTCGGCAAGATACGTTGCGAGTCCTTCCTCATCAGAACATTCATCTTCTGTTGATAGAACCAGAAGAAAGCCTTCTGAATGCTCATCCAGAAAGCTGTTGAATTCTTCTATAAAATTATCTCTATCTTCTTTATGAAGTATGTAAATATTATTATTCATAACCTAAATAACAAAGACTACGGTTTATATCTCAGCAATTGCTTCCATTTCGATTAATACATCCTTGGGCAGACGGGCTACCTCTACACAGCTTCTTGCAGGATAATTATCAGTAAAATACTTAGCATAGATTTCATTTACCTTTGCAAAGTCGTCCATATTCTTTATGAATACTACTGTTTTTACGACCTTGTCCATAGAGCTTCCGCTTGCCTCCAGAAGAGCCTTTACATTCTGAAGAGCTCTTTCAGCCTGAACCTCGATACCACCTTCCACAAGAGTATTAGTTGCAGGATCAATAGGAATCATACCTGATGTAAAAAGCAGATTTCCAACCTTTACTGCCTGTGAATATGGTCCGATTGCTGCCGGTGCCTTGTCTGTACTGATTATTTCTTTCATGATTTTCCTCCATTTTATAATATATTAATAGTTCTTTTCCAAAAACTCTTTTGTAGCATTATTTACATATCCTGATTACTGTATTTTTAACTAATGCCTTCAGCTTCTCGCCGGCGCGATTCGCAACCTCCTGAACCTCCTCGTGAGTAACAGCTATATCCTCATTATCTATCGCCATATCCGTTACACAGCTAAGTCCCAGCAGACGTATGCCCATGGCACTGAGTACCACAGCCTCACATACCGTACTCATACCAACAGCGTCCGCTCCTAGCATCTGGTAAGCCCTCGACTCTGCCGGCGATTCATAAGCAGGACCTGTAACCTGAAGATAGACTCCATCCTCCAGCTCTATTCCCATTTCCTCAGCAACGCTGTGCATGATACCAATATATTCTCTGTCATATACCTCGTTCATTGCAGGAAATCTTGGTCCAAATCTTTCCTCGTGAGGTCCGATCAGCGGAGAAGGTATGAAGGAAGCTATATGATCCTTTATGCACATAATTGTTCCCGGCTTAAACTCGCGGTTCAGACCTCCGGAAGCATTTGTCAGAAATATACTGTGAACTCCCATAAATGCCATTACTCTGACCGGAAGCACTACCTGCTCCATCGGATACCCTTCATAAAAATGTACCCTTCCGTTCATAAGTATCACAGGGATGTCCTGCAGCTTTCCAAAGATGTATTCTCCCTTGTGCCCCTGAACTGTTGATACAGGAAAGCCCGGTATATCTCTATAGGAAATCCTGTCCAGCACTTCTATCTCATCTGCCAGTCCACCAAGACCTGAGCCCAGAACTATACCGAAAACCGGACTGAAATCAATATCCCTGATCCTGCTTTTTATCCACTCTGCAATCTTTTCAGGATCTGAATGTTCTGTGTATGCCATAGTTATACCTCCTTCCATGATGTAACTTATTAACTTATTAATGATAACAAAATAAGCCCACTCCCGCAAGTGTGGAGTGGGCTGTAAAAACATCTGACAGCTCATTCTATTTTACTGACATATACCATCAGAACCTATCCAATATCCATCTATATAAACACTTGTTACCATGTATCCATCTGAACCAAAGTAATACCAGTAACCATCTACCTTAAGCCACTGTCCTGCAGGATACCAGCCACTGGTATCTTCATACCACCAGCCTGAACTGTTACCCTTCCACATTCCGGTAGCCTCATATTCCCATGCACCACTGGAGCTAAGCCAGCAGCCTCCTCGCCATTCATTTGAAGCCATATAACCGTCTGCTCCGAAGTAGTACCATGATCCATCTATTTTCTGCCACTGGCTTACCGGATACCAGCCACTTGTATCCTCTACCCACCAGCCTGCAGCATTGGACTTCCACTGAAGTTCTCCCTCATAGGACTGAAGCCCATTTGCATCATACCACTTTCCATTTATCCACTCGTTTGAATATTTTTGTTCCGGAGAGGCTGAACCACCATTTGTCACTGAACCGTTACCGGCATTTCCTGCACTAGATGTATTACCATTTGAGGTGTTTACGTTAGAAGTGCCTGCATTCGAGGTGCCTGCATTTG
>DGRT01000132.1:0-1927 GCA_002391105.1 Lachnospiraceae bacterium UBA4381
CTTGTTGTATGATCATAGAATACTCCTGACGGAAGTGTATGAAGTGCAAATCTTCCATAATCATTGATGATGGTATGACCTGCATTTGCTCCACCCTGAAATCTGATAATGATATCAGCCTTTTCAGCAAGCATATCAGTTATCTTACCTTTTCCTTCATCTCCCCAGTTTGCTCCTACAACTGCTGTAACCATATTACCTCCTTAGACCACCGGTCTTTAATAATCTTTTATACAAATACTGCCGGCTTTGCAGTATTTTATACCTCAAAAACCCAACGGCAACCATTTTAGCACATATCATCCAAATATAAAAGAACAAATAAAAATAACCTGAGAGGACAGGACAAACAAAAGGAGCCATCACTATATAGTTAAAGCAGTGGCTCCTATTATTACTGAACATCAACATGAATAGTACTTATTCATATTCCTTCCAGCATTATATTTTCAATTATTACTCATTCCAGGTAGATTTATAAATATCAAAGCCTGTCAGACCGTTTTTAAAATCTACATTCAGATAAACAGTATCATACTGGTCTGAACTGTAGGTCAGTGAACAGCCTTCACCATCCCAGCTCTCATAAACCGAATAAGGCTCTCCGTAGCAGTCATATATATCCTGCAGAGATGATCCCCACGTGATTCCCTTCGGGAGAACAGCATCAGGATAGCTATCAGTATCTACATAATTAATATCCGCACTAACAGTACATATAGAAGAATCCTCATATGCTACTGCACCTGCAGCGCTTGAAGGATTGTAGGTTGCAATATAGAAATCAAACCATTCATCGTACTTTTCATTTTCATATCTGTTTGAAGATGTAGTATCACCGGGATCAAGCTCCTCATCTCCCTTATAGAAATATTCCTCATTCAGAACCCATTCTGAAGGAACCTCAGATACTGAGCATGGAAGGCTGTAAACCTTACCATCAAAGCTGAAGGTAAGTGAGAAAAGATCACTGCCTACTCCCTCAGGAACATCTACAAGATAGGAAGGTGCCGTATTATAGGCAAGAGCCTCCTTAATAGTATCTATTTCATCCGAATCATCTCCGGAATTATCAGCTTCTTCAGTATCCTGCTCGGTTGCTTCCTCTGTAGTATCCTTTTCAGCTTCGGTAGTTTCCTCAGTATCCTCTGCAGTCTTATCCTCGTCCAGAATAGCTTCTTCAGTATCTTCCTCTGTATCCTCTTCTAAGTCATCACTTCCGAAAAGATCTTCGTTATCATCTTCTGATACTATATCGATGATATACCACTTATTCTTGATCTTTGCACATGTAAACTCTGCATCAAATGGTTCATCCATAGTCTGTCCAAAAACTTCCATTGACATTTTGCTTGTAACATTAACCTTTGCGCAGTTCTTGAACTTAACATCCTGACCAAAATCCTTGTTGAAATCCTCATTTATAGGCTTAGGATCCAGTCTTTCAGAATCAGTGATTTCAATATCCTTAAGGCTGAACTCCACATTATATTCTTCAAGCTCATCAACCATTTCTTCCAGACCATCTGTCATCTCTGATATAGCATCTTCACCGTCTGTACCAATTATTTCCATAGGGAAACACTCAGTCATTGACTCGGCATCAAGCTCAGCAAAGCTTTCCATAAATTTAAGGGAAACCTCTTCAGCACCCTTGATATTCTTTCCGCCCAAAAGCAGCACTACAGCAACTATGATACCGATAAGAGCAACCGCTCCGGCTGCTATTCCTATGATCAGTCCGGTTTTCTTACCCCCACCACCTGAAGGCGTTGAAGGAGCAGAAGCAGATCCAGTGCCACTCTGACCTGTATATGCTGTGTCATTATAAGTCATCCCCGGAGTTGGCTGATGTGGCTGACCTCCGTATGGCTGTTGTCCACCATACTGCCCCGGCTGTGACTGACCACCGTACTGTCCCTGTCCT
>DGRT01000132.1:2042-11556 GCA_002391105.1 Lachnospiraceae bacterium UBA4381
CTCCATACTGACCCGGTTGCGGCTGGCCACCATACGGACCTTGCTGCGGCTGTCCGCCATACTGCCCCGGCTGCGGCTGACCACTGTACTGTCCCGGCTGTGGCTGATTACTATACTGTCCCGGCTGTGGCTGTCCACCGTACTGTCCCGGCTGCGGCTGGCTACTATACTGTCCCGGCTGTGACTGGTCACTGTACTGTCCCGGCTGTGGCTGATTACTATACTGTCCCGGCTGCGGCTGGTTACTATACTGTCCCTGTCCACCGTACTGTCCCGGCTGTGGCTGGCTACTATACTGTCCCTGTCCACCGTACTGTCCCGGCTGCGGCTGGCTACCATATGGTTCCTGCTGTGGCTGACCTCCATACATATTTGGATCAGGTCCCATAGGAGTATTCATGTTATTCTCATCCATAATAATACCTTACCTTTCATTTTTGTTAACACCTTACTAATGCCTTCTCCAAAAGCATTAACCCACATGTCATAAGGTCAATACACTTTTCCTTCAAGCAGGAACGCATTTGGACTTTTGAAACTTATACCACATTATTATATTATAAAAGCCAGATTTGCGCAATGATTAGCATAAGCTATACATCGCAGTCGGCGTCACTATATAGTCCATTTTCGTATCATGCTCTTCTGCAGGTATCTGATTCACTATCTGAAAATCATATCCTACACCAATAGCTTTAAATGAAACCTCTGATTCTTTTAAAGCATTCAAAAATACATCATAATATCCGCCTCCATGTCCTATCCTGTTTCTTTCTCCATCGAAAGCAACACCGGGAACTATAACGATGACAGTTTTTTCTTCAGCCCAGGCTGCGGATCTGCCAGTACCATCTGTTTCACTATCCGGAATAAGCAGAAGCTTATTACCACTTTCTGTGTCAGGTTCCATTATTCCAAAGCTTCCTTTTACCAGCGTATCAGATACTCCATTTATCCTATAGAAGCTCATCTGTCTATTCTTATCCGGCTCCACTCTGGGGATATAAACCGCTTTCCCTTTGTCCAGAGCATCCTCCATAAGAAGCTTCATATCAGCTTCATTACGAATACTCATATATGAAAGGACTACTGAAGCAGCTTTATAGTCCGGCATATTCATTATCCTCCTGCATATCTGCTCAGAATAATCCTTAACCTGTTGAAGAGTCATGTTACCTCTCTGTTTCAGGATCAGATTTCTTATCTCTTTTTTCTTTTCCATCTTGCATATTCCTCTTCATATCAAATCGCCTATCTGACAATGTGTCCATGTGACAAAGTGCCTGTCCCCTTGTCACATGTGACAAGGTGCCTGTCCCCCTGTCACCAAAAATGTGCCAGAGCAGCGCTGCCACTCTGACACATTTTAATCTATCTCAGTCAATATCAGGGTTAATACTCGATAACCTTAAGATATCTGGACAGTGCATCCTGCCAGGTGGGCAGAGGTTCAAAGCCTGCCTCCACCAGCTTGCTCTTATCCAGCCTCGAATTGAAAGGACGCTTTGCTTTGGATATGCCATACTCTGCTGTTGTAACCGGCGTTACCTTTGTTGTGTAACCAGCCTGACGATATATCTCAAGTGTGAAATCATACCAGGAGATATATCCGCCTTCGTTAGTAGCATGATAATATCCATACTTATCTGTTTCGCTCATATCTACCAGAAGTCTGGCTAGATCGAGTGTATAGGTTGGTGTACCAATCTGATCGGATACAACTCTTACCTCATCATGAGTCTTACCAACCTTCAGCATGGTCTTGATAAAGTTATTTCCGTTTACGCCAAATACCCAGGCTATACGTACTATAAAATATTTATCAAGAATGGACGAAACAGCCTTTTCCCCGCCAAGCTTAGTAGAACCGTAAACGGATAACGGCTCATAGTCCTTGCAGTCAGGCTCCCAGGGCTTCTCTCCCTGACCATTAAATACATAGTCTGTAGAGATATATACCATCTTTGAATCTATACCCCTGCATGCCTCAGCTATAAATGTAGTACCATCTACATTAATCCTGTAAACCTTTTCCTGATTCTCTTCGTCTTCTGCCGCATCTACTGCTGTCCAGGCTGCACAGTGAACTACAACATCCGGATGTATCTCATTTAATACCGAGCTGACCTTATCCTTATCTGTTATATCAAGTGACACATAAGGCACCCGGGTAACAGCAGTTCCATCAGCTACTCCGCTGTACTGCGGCTGTATATCGCTTCCTACCGCTGTATGCCCTCTGGCTATAAGACAGTTAACCACATCATGTCCTAACTGACCACAAACTCCTGTAACAAAGAACTTCATATATCCTCCCAACTTCAATCACTAATCTCAGATTTAAACATTTATCTCAGCCTTAAGACCAAGTATATCAGCATTTGCATCAAGAACAGGCTGAATAACCTCATCAATATATTCCTGTGTCTGCTCAGGTGCACGTCCTACATAGAGCGAAGGCTTCATCAGCTCCTTAAGCTCATCAAGCGTCTTGCCAAATGCCTCATCACCTGCAATCAGTTCAAGAAGATTATTCTCTTTACCTTCCTTCTTCACATTTGCTCCGGCTTCCATGGAATACTGTCTGATCTTCTCATGAAGCACCTGTCTGTCTCCACCAGCCTTAGTGGCATCCATCATTATATTCTCAGTAGCCATAAATGGAATCTCTTCCATGAATTTCTTCTCTATTACCTTATCATATACAACAAGTCCATCAACTACGTTAAGATAAAGATCAAGGATTCCATCTACTGCCAGGAATGCTTCCGGCACAGATATTCTCTTATTAGCCGAATCATCCAGAGTTCTTTCAAACCACTGGGTTGATGCAGTAATTGCAGGATTGAGTGCATCACAGATAACATAGTTTGCAAGAGACGCTATTCTCTCGCTTCTCATAGGATTTCTTTTATAAGCCATAGCTGATGAACCGATCTGATTCTTCTCAAAGGGTTCCTCAATCTGCTTCAGATGCTGAAGGAGACGGATATCATTTGAGAACTTATGAGCCGACTGTGCAATACCCGAAAGAACATTCAGCACACGTGAATCCACCTTACGGGAATAGGTCTGTCCCGAAACCGGATATACATCATCAAAGCCCATCTTTTCAGCTATCATCTTATCCAGACGTTTTACCTTATCATGGTCTCCATTAAAGAGCTCCAGGAATGATGCCTGTGTTCCGGTTGTCCCCTTGGAGCCCAGAAGCTTCTGCTGTGATATCATATAATCCACATCCTGCAGATCCATATAAAGCTCATTTATCCATAGGGTTGCTCTCTTACCAACTGTGGTTGGCTGAGCAGGCTGAAAATGTGTAAATGCTATCGTAGGAAGATCCTTATATGTGATAGCAAACTTAGCCAGCTCATCTATTACATTGAGGAGCTTACGTCTCACAAGCTTAAGTCCCTCAGTCATTATGATAACGTCTGTATTATCACCGACATAGCAGCTTGTAGCTCCGAGGTGGATAATACCTGCAGCCTTCGGGCAGATAGCTCCGTAAGTATGAACATGAGCCATAACATCATGTCTTACCTTTGCCTCCTCAGCCTTTGCCATATCATAGTCGATTTCCTCAGCGTGAGCCTTTAGTTCATCGATCATCTCCTGAGTAATACGTGGATTTCCATCCTCTCCCAGGAGTCCCAGCTCCATCTCTGCTTCAGCAAGTGCTATCCACAGCTTTCTCCAGGTCTTAAACTTCTTATCGGGCGAGAATATGTACTGCATCTCCTTACTTGCATATCTCTGAGAAAGCGGGCTCTCATACTTGTCATAACTCATTTCTTTTTCCTCATTTCTTTATATTTAAGTAATGCAGAAATGACTGTCATCTCCTTGCCGGTACACTATTTCGTAATAAGCTGTACATCCTGCATAGAATATTTAACAGAGCATTCCTGCCACTTTATAATTAATTACATCTGTGAATTGAACAGACTCTTTATCTTGTAAATGATGTCATCGCTGTCAGCATTGATAGATGCACCCTCATTTACATCTGCCAGCTTCTGCATGGCATCCTTATCACCATCTGAGGTGTAGCTTATGGTATATACAGGAATCTGTGACTCTTCAAGAGCACCCTTTATGGTATTAAAGCCATACCCTACATTCTGTCTGCCGTCACTAAGCAGGAATATCATAGCCTTGGCATCAGGATGATTAACCTTTTCCTTTGCAATCATATCCATCGCAACCACAACTGCATCATAGCTTGCTGTGGAACCATTGGCATTCAGACCATTAATACCACCCTGGAAATATGCCTTCTGGTTCATGTCAAACTTGGCAATAGGAACTTCGATAGTTACATCATCACTGTAGCTCACAAGACCTACGTAGTTATTCTCCTTGATGTACTGCATTCCATTTGAAAGAGATTCCTTGAGCTGGTTCATCGGGTCTCCATACATACTTCCGCTACAGTCAGCCACGAATACAGCAATGATATCCTTACCGTTATCCTTTGCCACCTTATAGCTGTCCAGAGCCTGTGATACTTCAGCACCGGTAAAGTTCAGCTCAGACTTATAATCATCATTTGCATTAAAGCCCTTATTGGTAGCAATCTTCTGCATGCTGTCACTGAGGCAGTAGTCCAGAACCGCATCTATAGCAGCCATGTCATCTTCGGTCTTGCCAGCCTTATCACAAACATATGCCGGATTATCATGTCTCATACCAAAAGGCACGAAATCATATATACTCTTCAGATTATCATCATTGATATATGTCTGATACTCAGTAAGAATAGCATCCAGCTTACCATTTGAAGCACTGTCTCTCATCTGCTGGGTAGTATATGCTACATAAGGAATATTCTGATTGAACTTGGCAAAGTTCTCTTCGCCATCCTGCATAAGTGTAACCAGCAGATTAAGTCCTGTTGCACTGGTCTGCGGATTAGTATAACCCATATTGAGTGATCCGCTCTGTACAGCAGATATTATATCAGCAAAGTTACTATATGCTCCCTTCTTCACAAGGATACCGGCAGTATTTCCAACCAGTCTTTCCTTATAAAGCTCCAGATTTCCCCCATTTACAACAGCATACTCGCCAAAAAGAGTATTACTTGGTGTATAGATATCCGGCAGATATTTGTTGGAAATGATATAATCCGCTGCAGTACCTGATGGCACAGAACGAACTGTCATTGATACAGTCTTGCCATTTACCTCTACGCCTTCATTATTGAACTTATTTGCCACATCGATAAGCCAACTGTCATTACCATCCCCGGCTTTTTCTCCGGATGTAAATATTTCAACATCAAGCTGTCCGTTTCCCTGAACTGCCACCGGGTACTTTGATATCTCCGGAAGCTCGTCATACAGGCTGTTATCATCCAGCGATATAGATGCCTTTACAGGTGTCGCTTCCTTCACCTTTATCTTCTTCATCATGCTATCTACTGATTTACCCTTCGCAGAGGATCTTAGCATAAACAGCATACCAAGAACCAGTACTATAACAACCGCAAATATAACACCAACTATAGCTACTGAACTTTTTTTCTTATTCTCATTCATGATCCTAATGTCGCCTTTCCTGTTTTCTTCATTGTTTCAAGTGCTTCTATCATATCATCGATTTCTCTGGTATCATACCCTCTGGCCTCATCATCATATGTGACCGAAAGCTCTACCAGCTTATTGAATCTGTCCAGAAGATGCTGGGATTCTGCACATACGCCGTTCAGATACCCCGTATCTCTTCCCGAAATATAATCAAAGGTTTCCATATATTCCGCAGCATTTGTAGCATTTCTCATCATCTGATTCTCAGTAAGGATAAACAGTTCTCTAAGCTTACTGTCCTTATCCATAGCTTCAAAATACTTCTTCCGGCTATCCAGACTGTCTAAGGATGACTGAAGAATATTTCTTTCATTCTTAAAATACTTTTTGTTACCGGCATGCGCCACTCTGTTCCTGAGATCCTGCAGACTCTTCTTTCTCTCAAGCTTCTCTTCCTTAATTACTGTTACATTGGAAAATATCGAGAAGCCCGCCCAGCCAAGACCAAAAAGCATGGTTATGATATTGACCATCATATAATCACTTTCGCCATCATGGTCATTGAAGAGCATTCCTGCAACCACTCTGAAACCAATGATAAGAAGCAGCAAGCCGACATTTATTAAATTGACTTTTATCAGCCTTCTAATATTCATTAAAACTCCCAACCCCATTTATTAAAATATATCACAAGGGACTTCATGAATCTCATGATGCCTCTGAGACTTCCTGTATTATCACGCTGCCAATTATGGTGGGCAGTTGCTAAAGGATAGAATATTATCTTATTTCCATTTTCTCTCACCCTTCTGGAAAGGTCCGTATCCTCCAGATACATAAAATACCTGTTGCTGAACCCTCTCATCCTCTTCAGATACTTAGTGGATGCCCCGAAAAAGCAGCCCGTACAGAATTCAATCGCTTCAGGCTCCGTAAAATCTTCTGCCTTTCTGGTATATCTGTCTCTCAGAAAATGAAATCCCGGAAACTTACTTATAATTACATATCTTATAGTAGGACAGTATTTGGGAAGATATTGCTCAGTACCATCATTATTCAGTATCCTTGGTGTGACAAGTCCGACTTTATCACCCCTTAGCCTGCTCTCCTCAAGGTACCCTGCAAGCTCACCTATAGTATCCATATCCAGATAAATATCGGGATTAATTACAAAATGATAATCCGAATGGACCCTCTTTATTATGGAATTATGACCGGCACCAAAGCCTCTGTTCGTATCACTTTTTATCAGAGTGACCTCCGGATAGGACTCTTCTATTATCTTGATAGTACGGTCTGATGATGCATTATCATATACATACAGCTCAAACTCATAGTCCTTATCCTTAGTATATTCAAGAACTGTTTTCAGACATCTGTCTATAGTTCTGTCATTATTGTAGGTTACGATACTTCCAGTAATCTTCATATCCACCTTACCTGTACTAACACCAAACCAGTTGAACCAGCTTCTTCAGTGCGCCACTCTTATATACTCCATGCTTCTGGAAGAAATTCATTCTTTCCATCTTCCCGGCCATCAGCAGCTCAGAATATTCCTTCATGACATCCACTGTTTCCTGACCTCTTGCCTCCCGGATCCGGTCTTCATATCTTCTGACTATATATCCTGCCTGACGGTAGCTCTTATCCATATCCTTCAGGAACTTATCTCTTCCAAAGCTGAATCTTGCCTTATATTCATCTATTGTATCAGCAGCATGTGCTCCAACCATATTACCCGAGTGCTGTCTGTACCTGATAAGCGGTTCATCGATAAATGCTATCTTTCCCGTTGCAGCAACCAGAATAGCAGCATAATGATCATACATCAGAAGCATCTCGCTGGAGGGAGCCTCTTTAAGAAGCTCAACCGCCGCCTTGTTCATCATAACTGTACAGCCTGTAACTGTATTCTGTATCAGAAGCTGAGCCAGACTGTCCTCTCTTGGAAGCTTCTGATAATCATAAAAGGAAGCAGCTATCTTTTTACCATTTTCATCCATAAGTGACAGATCAGTATGAACCAGAAGCGGTGTGGTCTTACCATACTTTTCTTCCAGCTTTCTCATACATGCATAGGTTTCCTCAGTCTTTCTGCGATACCACATATCATCCTGATCTGAAAACATAACATAATCCGCCTGAGACAGTCTGAGCAGTCTCATAAAATTCCCTGAAGGCGAGCCGGTAGGCTTCTTGTCATCAAGGATATGAACCTCCATAGGGCTTTCTCTTCTTGCCCTGTAATACTCAACTCTGTTCTTTATTATTTCCAGAGTATTATCTGTGGAACCGTCATCTCTGATTATCAGTCTGAGTTCCTGATCAAGTGTGTCTCTGGACTGAGTAACCAGTGACTTGATCTGTTTATCTATAAATCTTTCACCATTATAAGTCGCGAGTAATATGTCAATCATTTAGTTTCCCCCGTCACCATACCGTCGTATAATTTGTCATATTTTTCAATCTTCTCTTCATATTCCGCTCCAAATGCCTCTGTGGAATCCTTCTTAAAGAGAACTATAAGGGTCTGGAATACCAGCTTTACATCCAGCCAGAAGCTGTACTCTTCTATATACATCAGATCAAGTATCAGCTTATCCTTTGGAGAAGTATTATATTTTCCTGCAATCTGAGCATAGCCTGTTATTCCCGCCTTCACTCGGAGTCTATATTCAAATTCCGGAAGATCATTAGTATAGTTAAATATATTTGCAAGCATCTCAGGTCTCGGTCCTACTATGGACATATCTCCCTTGATAACATTTACAAACTGAGGTATCTCATCTATTCTGAAACGTCTGAGTATATTTCCAACAGGAGTTATCCTGTCATCATCCACCACCGAAAGGTAATTATCTACATTTTCCTTCATGGTACGCAGCTTATATACAGAGAATATCTTTCCACCTCTGGTTGCACGGTTCTGTTTAAAGAATATAGGTCCTTTATCATATGACTTAATAGCAACTGCCGCTATAAGAAGTATAGGAAATGTAATCACAAGTGCTATAACCGACAGCACTATATCAAAGGATCTTTTTACGAACTTCTGCTCCGAGGTAAGGCCATTTGAGGACAGCTCAAACAGAGAAACATCATCCAGAAGAACATGATGCGCATTTAACTCCACCACATCTGCCATTTCAGGATTGATATATACATTTTTCATGTTCTGATAACAGAACTCAACTATCTGTGTTCTCTCCATTACCGGAACGTCATATATGAATATGGTATCGTACTTCGGAATAGCATCCCTCAGCTTCTCATTCTTATAATCCATATTTCTGCAGATTTCATACTGAAGTCTGTACTTTCGTACACATCTGCTGATCTCCTTCAGAGATCTCTCAGAAGAAGTGATGATAAGGCACTTCTCCGGATCAAATATTTTAAAATATATCCAGTTTCCTCCGTAGGTTGCTCCTATGATTATAAGCACCTGAAGTACAAAAACTATAGGCAGCAGCCAGGGCTGACTGAAGGTGAAATTACGGTCATTGACATCGTTAGTGTTCATGACTGCCAGCATAAGATAGGCAACCAGATCTGTCATAACCGCTGCAAGACTAAGCGATATTATGATAGGCTTGCTCTTTCTTTTTCCAATATCAAAGCTTCCATAGATTTTTACAAACAGGTATCCGGATATCAGATAACTGAGAGTGGTAACCGCCGCCGTTCTGGATATGGACAGCAGTTGCCAGTTCTTTATTGCAAATAATCTATAGAAGGTCCAGTATATCAGCAAATAAAGTATTAATTTGAACAGGAGAACCAGCAGATTCCCGCAGGATCGTAATTTTTCTTTCATAAAATGCTCCATTCAAGCACATAGTTGGTTAGATTTTACCACACACTGCCAAGATAATAAAGACATTTTGAAAAAAGGCCATACCAATCACACCAAGTGACCGGATGACCTGATTATACATCTATCCTCTGAAAGAGCTCTTATCTTTCAGCACAATCGA
>DGRT01000016.1 GCA_002391105.1 Lachnospiraceae bacterium UBA4381
AAGTGTTGGAACAGTAAACCGGAAGTAATCTTACCAACAAAAGTAGATTTTAACCGCTATGAAATTCATGGTGGGTTTTCCATTCACAGCATCTTTATAACCATTCGCAACAGATCTGCCATATAGTATTTCTGGTTGTTGTATTATCCAATCATCAGATAAAATAAAGCGAATAAATCAAAAAATCGCAAAGATAAATATAAAATCTATGGAGGATAATACAATGAAGAATTCAAAGAAGAACGTAGTAATCACAGGAAAGATGATGATAAAGGCATTTATGGTAGTAGCACTAGTTGCAACAGTAGTTCTGATGGGACTTGGAATATATACAGCCGATAGTCAGCTGATCGGTCAGGTATCAATGTTTGCAGCTTTCGAAGCAATTATGTGGTCATATATGGGACTTGAGAAAAAGAACGCTGAAAAGAAAGATAAGAAGGATGAAGTAGTAGCTTAATAGATAGAATGATAGTGAAGATAACGATATGCCGCTCGGGACTCGCGATAATCCGTAGCGGCTTTTTTGTTACCTTGAAACAGTAGGAGGTGGTAAGGCTTGGATACTAAGAAAGTAGATGACAAACCAATGGTCATTCATACCAAGCAGAAGTCAAAGCTTCATCTACATGAGAGGTAGCAGGGTAAAAAGAAAGAGAGGAAATGGATATGTGGAAGAGATTTCTATTCTGGATCAAACCAAAGAAAAAGTGCAAATGCTGCTGCATGAATTGCCCCTATTATGAGGACTGCAAGGGTGATCATTTGGAAAACTAAGAAAGGTGTCAAAAAAGCAACATATTCTTGCGTTTTCTGATGTCCGTGTACTTCGACTTGTGGTATACTAATGGATAGTGTTTATTCATAGTTTTCACGGATGTTCGGATACGTCAAGAAGTGCAAATCAGAAGCTTGAAACAAATCTCAGTACCTACGATGCTACACTTCTGGAACGTGAGGTTACAGTTACCGGCCACGTAAAGAATATGAATGAAAGTGTTTATTATTCGATAGATTCAATTTATAAGGAATATTGAAGCTTATGGATTTTGAAAAGGAAAGACAGGAAGCAATAGATGCAGGGAATAGGGCACTTAGAAGCCTGCGCCTTGCTCAAAAAGATTTAAATAGTGCAAGAGGGTGGGGTATCTATGATATGCTTGGTGGTGGTATGATTTCAAGCCTTATCAAGCATTCGAAAATGAATGATGCACAGGCACATATGCAACAAGCGAAGTTTGATCTCGATTCATTCAGTAGAGAATTATCTGATGTTTCTTCATATATTGATCTGAGTTTTAATGTCGCAGATTTTTTAAGTTTTGCAGATTATTTTTTTGATGGATTTCTGGCAGACTGGTTTATGCAAGATAGAATAAATACTGCTAGGGCTCAGGTTGATGACGCGATTAGAAGAGTGGAATATATTTTACAAAGATTATAAATATGATCAAAATGGATGAAGTAATGTGATTTAAAATGTAATCATATTTTATTTAATAGAGATCCAAAAGGAGAGAAGAACAATGGCAAAAACATTAGTAGCATATTTTTCTGCAACAGGAACAACAGGTGTTGTTGCAACAAAACTTGCATCAGCTATCGGAGCTGATACATATGAGATAGTGCCTGAGGTTCCATATACAAATGATGATCTTGATTGGAGAGATCAGAACTCTCGTAGTTCTATTGAGATGAAGGATAAATCGAGCAGACCAGCCATAGGTAGTGCTCCAGTCGAGAATATGCATCAGTACGATACAATATTTCTTGCAGGACCCGTGTGGTGGTATGTCTTGCCTCACATATTAAATACATTCTTAGAGCAGTATGACCTGACTGGAAAGAAGATAGTCCTCTTTGCTACATCAGGTTCTAGTGGACTTGGAAAATCAGCTGAGGAACTGGCACCAAGTGCTCCGGGAGCGGAAGTTATAAATGGTGCTGTTCTGAATGGGGTTAAGTCAGAAGAGGAACTGAAGTCATTTGCTGAACAGTATATCTAGGGAGTACATCATGCAAAGATGTGATATTTTTGGAAAGAATAGTGAAGACAGTTATGAGAATAGTGATATGTGCAGTCATGATGTGTTTCTTCTTTGACTGCACATATTTTGTAAATGAGATAAGAGTGCGTTAATACTTTGAGTGAATTAAAGGGAAGGGGCTATACACCATGTGGAAGGTGTTTGGCTCAGTATAGATAAATGATATATGAGGTTACTTATGGATGTATTACAGGAGAAGCTAAAAAAAGATACAGAAACAGCATTGGCGAAAATTAAAGAATCAGAAAAATACCTGGATAAGATCAGGGGAAGTCTTATAGGTGGTGCTGCGGGTGATGCTTTAGGTTATGCTATTGAATTTGCAGATGAAGGATTCATCTTTTCAAGATATGGAGAAGATGGAATAACGGAATACGACTTGGATTCCTTAAGTGGTAAGGCGCTTATATCAGATGATACGCAGATGACGCTTTTTACCGCAAATGGAATACTTGTTGGTGCAACCAGACTTGCCATGAGAGGGATTGGCGGGGCACCTCATATGTATATGCAACGAGCGTATTTAGACTGGCTTTATACACAAGAAGTGTCATATGATGATAGAAAAAAGTCAGATAAAGGGTACTATACAGGTGGGAGTATCTCCTGGTTAAGTGATGTACCAGAGCTATATTCATCCAGAGCACCAGGAAGGACATGTCTTTCTGCGTTGACACGGAATAAGCAAGGGGGGATAAACCCTGAAGAATGTCTGACAATGCCGGTCAATGATAGTAAAGGCTGTGGTGGTGTAATGAGAGTGGCTCCAATGGGGCTGATGAATTACAGCCATGTTAATGATGATGTAATAATAAAGGAAGCTGCAATGCTGGCGGCTATTACTCATGGGCATTCTCTTGGGTTTATGACAGCTTCTGTTCTTGTTCTTATTATTAGGAACATAGTTTATTTTAATGATGATAATAAGAGAACACTTAAGGATATAGTTATAGATTCGAGAGACAAGGTATGTGAATATTTCCGTGAAGATACTCATGTAAATGAATTAAGAGATATTATCGATTTAGCTATCGAACTATCAGAAAATGATATGGATGATCTGGATAATATTCATAGAATAGGTCAGGGATGGGTGGCCGAAGAAACATTAGGAATTGCAATATATGCAGCACTTAAATATCATGATGATTTCTCAAAAGGGATAATTGCGGCAGTCAATCATGAAGGGGATAGTGATTCTACAGGAGCAGTTACTGGAAATATACTTGGCGCATATTTAGGCTATAGTTCCATTGAAGATAAGTGGAAGAAAGACTTGGAACTCCGTGATGTAATACTTGAAATGGCAGATGATCTATGTCATGGATGTGTTATGGAAGAATATAGTAATTATGATGATCCTGACTGGATAAGAAAGTATATGTATATGACCTGGAGGGATGCGGATATGAGGTCAGATTCTTCGACTGAATTTATTATGGTAAAAGGTGACATCACTAAGGGGCATGAGTGTGATGCAATAGTTAACGCAGCAAACACCAGTCTTTTAGGCGGTGGTGGTGTAGATGGCGCTATCCATAGAGCTGCTGGAAAAGAACTGCTTGCTGAATGTAGAATGTTAAATGGATGTAAGACTGGAAAGGCAAAGATTACTAAAGCCTATAATATTCCATGCAAGTATATAATTCATACACCCGGTCCAGTATGGAATGGAGGTAAGTCAAATGAGGAAGCTCTGCTTGAATCTTGCTACAGATCCTGTCTGGAATTGGCTGTAGAAAATGGAATCAGAAGCATAGCATTTCCATCTATATCTACAGGTATATATTCATTTCCTCTGGATAAAGCTGTAAAGATTGCGATAGGAACAGCTAAGAAATTTGTAGATGAGAATCCGGACAAACTTGATGTGATAAAGTGGGTTCTCTTTGATGACAAAACGTTTGCAGCTTATCAGGACGAACTGGATAAATGGAATGTAACAGAAATAGTAAATACGCCTAAGTTGGGGATATGATAAATCGAATGTTGCGTAATCAAGCTTTGGTAAATGAGTATAACCAGGATAAAAACAAAGAAAAGAATTCTACAGTTCAAGTAATATGCTTTCATAATCCAGATGAAGAAAATGGATATCTTAGTAACTGGTATATGTCTGACTTTATTGTGGACGGAATCAAGTATTCTTCAATGGAACAATATATGATGTATATGAAGGCTCTCACATTTAATGATACGGAAAGTGCAGACAAGATTCTTTCTATATCGGATGTGGCTGAGATCAAGGAACTGGGGCGTAATGTAAAGAATTATAATGACGTAATCTGGAATGGTGTACGTCAGGTTATTATTTATAAAGGTCTTACTGAAAAATTCAAACAGAGTATTGAACTAAGAGAATTGATTATTTTCACTGGTGAAGATGTTTTGGCTGAATGTGCGGTTTCAGATAAGATATGGGGGAAGAAAGAAGAAAGGACTGTTGTGCCATTTAACAATTATGATGAAGTAGAATTATCATTTACAGAGCTTCGTGAGATTATTGATGGTCATTATTATGATTACTATGATGCGCTTTCAGTTGTTAAAGGTATATACATGATTATTGATGGTAATACTGGTAAGCTCTATGTGGGTAGCGCATATGGTGGTGATGGTATCTGGGGACGTTGGTCTTCATATGCTGCCACATGCCATGGTGGTAACTATGAACTTCAAAAGTTGTATGACCAATATGGAGAAGAGTATTTTTATAAGTTCAAATATATTATTTTGCAGATTCTTCCTATGAGGATGTCCGATAAAGAAGTAATAGAAATGTAATCCAAATACAAGAATAGATACCTGACAAGAGAGTTTGGGCTTAATGATAATTAGTCATTGGAGATATAGTAGTGTCGAAATTATATATATCACAATTTCAAAATGCTTCCGGCTCTAGCATGTATGGCCTGTTTTATGATGATGTTAATGGAAAGAGATGTCCTCATATAGAAAACTGGGAACAAGTTGCATATGATACAGAGGATGAGGCACTTAGTAAACTTAGTTTGATAGTGGCTGAACGAAAGAGAGAAGACGATGCAGAACCTTTTTCGATAGATGAGGCTATGGTTTTTGCTGATGGTCATAAGTGGAAATTTGCGACAACCTATGCAAAGACTGCGCCTCATGAATATCTTGTTAAATCCTGGCTTGCAGAAGATGACAGAGAAGAATATGAAAGATTTGTTGCCACAATGAAGAAGAATTCTGTAGTAGGCTATTTCTACGGTCATAAGAATGATTATTTCATCCTGGGAGATCATTATTATTGGTATATGGGTCAGCATGATAATATGGCTGTTGACCTGATCAATAGAACTACTACGGATAACTTGGAATATCGAGATGGAGCATATTATTACAAGGGTAAACAAGAAGAAAAGACGTATGAAGTACTTAGAGCTGAGGAAGAGTGGCAGCGAGCAGGAGCGTACTCTGTTCGTATACAGGGAATGAATCGTCAGTATCACATTTCACTTAGAGATGAATTTGATGAGCATGACTGTGATGGGACCAGATACATAGTATTACTTGACGATGGATATCCGGTGGCAACATGCAGATTCTATGAAATAAGCAGCAACGCAGTGATATTGGGAAGATTAGTTGTTCTTCCGGAGTATCGTGGAAGAGGTTTAGGGGAAAAGATTTTGGAAGAAGCAGAAACTTGGATTAAGGAATTTGGCTATAGTGAGATTATGATTGACAGCAGGGTGAATGCCGTGGGATTCTATGAGAAAGCTGGATTTGTTCAGATTGATGATACAGTGATAAAGAGCGGAGATTTTGACTGTATTAAAATGCATAAGGTTATATAGAATATACTGTAGAAAGAATAGACGGAGATTATGCTTATCTCAAGAATGAAGCTGAACCAGATGAAGAGCTTAAGTGCGTTGCAAGAGCGTTGCTTCCGGAAGAGATATCCGAAGGTACAAAACTTGCTTACGAGATGTTATATTACGGATTAGGGAATGATGAAGGAGATGAATAGTCTTGAATAAAGAAAATGCTGCTGTTTTAGAGAGATTAATACAAGGTAACGAATTATATATAAAGAATAATCAAAATTCCGTCGATGTTTCGCTTGAGTTAAGAAAGAAAACAGCTAAAGAGGGGCAACATCCCTATGCCATAGTTATAACATGCTCTGATTCAAGAGTGATACCAGATGCTATATTTTCCGCAGGAATAGGAGATCTCTTTGTTATCCGTGTTGCAGGAAATGTATTGGATAATCATCAACTTGGAAGTATTGAATATGCATTCTCGCATCTGGAAACCAATGTAATAGTTATGCTTGGTCATACAAAGTGTGGAGCCATAGATGCAAGTATTCATAAGCATGCTGGTGATGACAAGTTTATTAAGTACATTCTGGAGGATATATCAGAAGCTATCGGTGATGAGACTGATGACTATAAAGCTACTGTTCTAAATGTAAAACACGGCGTTAAGGTCATAAAGAATGCATTTCATGATCATCCTGATATTGAAGATGGAGAGCTGGATGTACTTGGTGCTGTGTATGATATTGAGACTGGTGTGGTTGAGTGGATATAACTGGAATATTAACCCACAAGGTTACTTGCATATATCCGGATAAAGTGTTAGATTATGAGAGACGAAGGAAATATGGAACCTTCAAAGACTATATTATGAAAGGTAAGAAAGACAATGTACGCTCTTAGAAACATACAATTTAATAAGATGCAGAAAAACGTTCAGTTCTTTAACAATAAGAAATCTGGACTAGTTTTGATGTCCTTATTAGAGAGTATGTGTAGAGATAAGATTGTCTGATATAAAGCAGATATATTAATGTATGCACACCGCTTGTCTAATAAGGCAGGCGGTTATTTTTATGTCTTTTTGGGAAGATAGCTCAGTTGGTTAGAGCAGTTCCTTCATACAGAAAAGGTCATGAGTTCAAGTCTCATTTCTGCAATATGAGTGTGTAGCTTAGTTGGCAGAGCAACGGGCCTTTAACCCGTAGGTCGAGGGTTCAAATCCCTCTACACTCACTTTATCCGTGTAGAACAATGGTAGTTCAGCTCCCTGTTAAGGAGAAGGTTGTAGGTTCGACCCCTACCACGGGTGTTTATGGATGTGTAACTCAGCTGGTCAGAGTAGCGGTCTCTTAAACCGAAGGTCGAGGGTTCGAATCCCTCTACATCCACTTTATTCTGAAAGGAAGGAGGTAAAAAGGAAAATGGTAGAGTATCAAACATGTACGCGTTGTCAGTAATCCTCGAAGTTCCAATTGATGATATTATTGGGAGGACTGCATAATGGACAATATGATACAGAATAAACAAAAAGAATAACACGCTAAATCTCGTTTAATTTTTGAGATTTAGCGTGTTTTACTTTTATACACTTCCAAGCTCGGTAT
>DGRT01000091.1 GCA_002391105.1 Lachnospiraceae bacterium UBA4381
ATAGGGAGTATATTCAGAGCTGCATCAGACAGAGTGGTAAAGAATACTTACTTTGGCAATTATTTGACCTGAAGGTTATATGGTGTGAAGGAATAAGAGTATGGTATATATAATTATTGGCATCCTTGCTTTAATTATACTGGGACTGATCATTTTCATTTTATTGCAAAAAAGGCGGCAGGAGAGACAGTTACAGGAGCTTATAGAATATCTGACAAAAGTTCAGGACTTTTCTGAGCTTCCGGGGATGCGCGAGATAAATGAAGGGCGAATTGGCATACTTCAGAGTGAGATATATAAGGTGGTTACTATTCTGAAGCAGGAATATTCCGCTGAACATAAGCAGAAAAAGTATATGTCGGATATGATGTCAGATATTTCTCATCAGTTCAAGACACCTCTTACAGCTATCTCGCTGATGACAGAGCTTCTGATGAATCCGGAAGTGACAGAGGAACAGCGTCTTGAATATGCAGCAAGGATTGATTCCCAGGTGGGTAAGATGACCTGGCTTATAAAGAATCTTCTGACACTCTCACAGCTTGAGGCAGGAGTTCTGGAAATGAAATCTGAACAGATACTGCTTGCAGATATGATGTCTGAAATCGAGAGCAGTCTGGAGATTATGGCGGAGGCTTCAGAAGTGGAGCTTAAGCTGACGACTCCGGAGGCGCTTATTATCACAGGAGATAAGCACTGGCTTAGAGAGGCATTAACCAACATTATCAAGAATAGTATAGAACATACTGCGTCAGGCGGATATGTCAGAGTTACATCCGGTGATAACAATATATTTACCTGTATCACTATAACTGATAATGGAAAGGGTATAGCGCGGGAGCATCTGCCACATATATTTGAGAGATTCTATAAAGCTGATAATACTTCAAAAAACAGCGTTGGTATCGGACTTGCCATGGCGAAACAGATAATCAGTCTTCATGGTGGTACGATCGAAGTAGAAAGTGAAGTTAATAAGGGTACGACATTTACTATCAAGCTGTATCATTAGTGACGATCAGAAATTGAAGCGCTAGTACATGGCTCGCGAAGATACCCTAAAGGTTATGGGAAGCTGGTATAACTTATCAAAGATGATTTTTTCAGGATATTGATAAAATCTTGAAAAGAAAAAAATCGTATGATTACTCCCAAATGACATTTTCAGGATAATCATACGATTTTATTTTTTTATTAGTTGGATTCTTCGTCTTCAAAGAGATATGGGTAACGCTGTCTTTCGTTACCTTTTTTTCCGAGTACCCATTTCTGACGGATCTTGCCGGATCTATACTGCTTTGGAGTCTGCCCTACCATATTTTTGAAGGTCTGTATGAAATGGCTTTGAGATGAAAATGCGAGACGGCAGGATATCTCCAGCTCGTTCATATTGGTATTCAGAAGCATGTCCTGTGCCATTTCTATTTTCTTTTCTCTTATATAATCACTTACTGATATTCCAAGTTCTTTTGAAAACTCACGTGACAGGAAGCTGGTAGATACACCAACATGCTCTGCAAGATCCTTGATGGTGATTCGCTCATTGAGATGAGCGTAGATGTAATCAACGGACTGGGCGATAGGTCGTTGAAGATTATTGTTGTGCAGCAGTTCTCTCATACATCCTGTAAACTCCAGAACCATATCGTCATGAATCTTTTCCACTTCGTCCTCAGTTGGTGCATAGTCAAGTTTCTTGATATAGTAGTCACTCATTCTGAAAGCCTTTTCCGGTTCGAGCCCCTGCTCTATACATACCCTGGTAATTATACCTGCGGTTATTACTAAGTGATATTTGAGATTGAGAACCGGATCAACAGATAGCTGACCAACTCCATTTGCATCACGGAATCTGTGCTGAGATATGTTTTCCCTAATAGCCTTGATATCTCCGCTGGCTGCCTTATGGAAGAACAGTATCTCTTCACTTATATTACGATGCATTTCACTTACTTCATTATCATAAATATCAGAGTACCCCATTATTTGTCTTCTCCTTTGCAAACGGTGAAAATTATATGAATCGGTATATCAGTCATACTCTATGTGGCTATATAAAATATTAAACATGTCATAATAATTGTATTTATATAGATACAGATACTAGGAACCTCAGATACTACGTATCTGAGTCCTTGCTCTGCAATCGATGACTATTTTGTGCCATATCTGCTTCGCAATCAATGACTATTTTGTGCCATATCTGCTTCGCAGATATGCAAGCCTTACTTCGTAAGTCTTGGTTCTGCTTCGCAGAACGCATCCCTCACTTTGCTCGGGATTACGATTGCTCCGCAATCGATGACTATTATACCACAAAAAGTTTAAATTTAGTTAATATTTTTATTATTTTTTGATTCATTATGGTAGGCATAAAAAAGTGAAAAAGTGTACTATTATAGGACAATATGGGGTAAAGTGCCCCAAAATGAAAAATCTATGCTTTGTAAGGAGAGATGCAAAGTGAAAAGGGTGTGTTTACCATAATTACACTAGTGGTAAATACAAGTAAGAAAAGGAGGGAGTGTATGAAAAAACGAGGAAGCACGAAGAAAAGGCTGGTCGTGCTACTGCTAGTGGCGTCCATGATTCTGACAACGTCGAATCCCGGGGCTATTAAGATGGCATTTGCCGAAGAACCGGTCAAAAGTAACTCAGAGTATGCAACTGGTGACGCTGAAGAGGTGACAGAGTCCGAAGCTGCAGATGAAGGTGTAGAAGTAGAAGCAACCGAGGCTGAAGGTGAGACGGGTGAAGTTGCAGAAAAAAGTGAAGAAGCGAAGGCATCCGAAGCTGAAGGTGGGACAGACGAGGATGCAGTATCTGATGAGAAGGGTGGCTCATCATTTAAAATTGTATCATTAGAGGATGTAGAAGAGGATGGAGTAGAATCTGACTCCAAAGAGATAGTAGAAAAATCAGAAGAAACAGGCAAATCAGCTCGTTCAGACGAATCTGAAAAAACAGGCAAGTCTGAAGAAGTTGTCAAATCAGAAGAGGTTAAGGAATCAGAAGGAGCTGAGGAACCAGAAAAATCAGTAGAAACTGAAAAATCAGAAGAAATCGAAAAATCAGAAGAAGATGTGGAAGAGAAAGCGGATGATTATGGAGCAAAAACACTTTCTGCATATAATAAAGAGAGTGGATGCACCATAACTATTAACGCACCGGCAGGTAGCCTTCCATATCCGGAAGATGAGCTTTCAATTCAAACAGAAGAGATAAAGCCAGGCTCAGAAGAATATGACTATTATTTTGGTGCCAGTGCAGAGGCTCTTGAACAGGAAGAAAGTGAGATCGCATTTGCAAGATTCTTTGATATAGAAATACTGCATAATGGCGAGAAGATAGAGCCGGAGTCTCCTGTAGAGGTAAAGATAGAGTATGACGAAGCTTTGGAAATAGAAGAAGATTCTGAACTTAGTATCGTTCACTTTGCAGAAGAAGGAACAGAGGTTATCGAAGAGGTTGAGGTAAACGACGCTTCAACAGAAATTGTATATGAGCAGGAAAGTTTCTCGGTTACGGCGACGATAATTACTGGGGAACCACCTGAATATGACGGAATTAATACTGAAGATAATTCTAGTAATGGTAATTCATACTATGTTCAGGGGAAACCATATATTCTTGTTGCAGTAAAAGGGGGAAATGCTTACACAGTTTCTGCTGATGGAAGTTTGGTTAAGGCAACGGATTATGATAGCTTTACAGGCAAATTAACAACAGATAATGTGTTTGCATGGACTTTCTATAAAAATTCCAATGGTTCAATATTAAAGTTTATATCAGATGGATATGATTATGGTAGTGATGATCAGGCTACTATGTACGGTTATTCATACATCGCTCCTTCTGAAGCTGATGGAATTATGGAAGATGAAGTTGAAAGTGTTGAGAAGAAGGAGGATCCGAATGCAAAACCTTCAACCATTACAACCCTTCATAGACACGAGGAGGATTGTGGATTAGTATTTGATTATAACGATAATACTATTAAGTCGGCAAATAGCGGAAAGTATCTTTCGGTTGATGCGGATTGTACTAAAATAATTGGTGGAGTTGATTCAACTGGCGATGTGGATTTTTATCTTGCTAAGGCTGATAATGTTCCTTCATACATACATGTTGCTGAGAATACTGCATATGGACATGATTCATATCCATTAAATATGTTAAAAAACCATCAGGTTAATCATATCGATATTTCTATCAAGGACACTGTAAGAGCAGAGATTCCTTTGGCGTATGGTGTTTATTATAATAAGAATGGAGAACCTGTTCTGACTGTTACTAAGAATAGTCCAGAATCAGACAAAACTCTTATAGTTAATCAAGGATACGAGGTTAGCCAGAAGCATCTTAGAGAAGCTAAAATAGAGACATTTAAGAGAAATAATGATGGAACACCGGGTGATAAACTGGAAAACCAGTTTATTGTCACGGGATATTCATCTAACAACGCTACAGCATATAGTGCGAATCAGGTTCGTATAGAAGGTATATTTAAGGTTAGTTATTGTGAGCCGATAGATATTGCCGATAACGCAGTGGGAAATATATGGGTAGTCAATTTCGATAAATGGCCAGAAAAAAGGTTAGCTAGTCGTATTTTATACAAAGTAACTGCCGTTGAGCCTGACGTAGAATTTATGTATGTACATCCAACATATGGACAACTGTATGATGCTGATGGAAATGCTCTTTTTACCAAGGGAACGGTGGAAGTAGAGTCAACCTTTGATTATTTTGACAAAAATAATGAGTGTCCTCCGCTTCAGAGAGATAACCCGGAGGAAAAGCCTAATGTAAGTGGAATCATACTTAATACTGGTACAAGTGGAATGGATTTTGTATTGGGTGGTAAAGCTACTATTTCAGATCTTAATCCTGTTGCAATAGAAATAGATACCTTTTTTAAAGATATAGATGGTAATCCAATTATTCCTAAGACACCTATAACTGGCCTTACATATGAAGTGTATTGTAATGAAGATGGAGATTATAATACTACAACTGATGTAAATGTTGGTAAGTACGAAGGAACAGAGGTGGATTTGACTGGATATTCAAAACTTAAAGAAAAGGTTATTGATACAGTAGATGGTACTAATTCCGGAATTGTATATGATTACGAAGTTCCGGAAAGTATGATATATGTAACAGAGAAAAAGGATACAATACCAGATACTATCGAAGATACAGCAGGCGATATTTGGGAGTATAGTCATACATATATTGAGACAGAATATGTAAGAAGGAATGTAGGAGATCCGGACAAGGCCGATCATGTAAGTGATACATATGATAAATCTGATAATGATTTTCATAGTGTACCGGATATTTTAGGTAGATTCGGGAATGATAGAAATAATCAGTTCCTCGAGTTCCATGTACATAATGTATATGATAAGGTAGTTCCACCTCACAAAAATGAGGTAAATCCTTATGAAGGAAATGATGTTCTCGGAGGCGTAAAATCCGGGGAAGAAATCACCTATGAAATCTCTTATACAAACTATAAGAGTGTAGCATCTGATGTGGTAATAAGTGATACATTAGATGAAAATGTTGAATTTGTCAGTGCTTCAGATAATGGGGTATATGATGCCCAGACAGGAAAGGTGATCTGGACAATCAGTGATGTTGAAGCCGGCAAAGCTGGAAAGGTTACACTTACAGTTAAGGTAAAGGATAGTGCTCTTGAGTCAGAAGGTGGACCTGGCAAAGTCGTAAATGGTGGTGAAGGAGCAACCGTACAGGTCGGAAATGGCAAAGTATATGAACTTGAAGAAGTAGAAAACCCTGTATATAATCCTTCCAAGAAAGAGGTAACTCCTTATGAAGGAACTAAAGTACTTGGCGGTGTTAGAACAGGTTCTGAAATAACATATGAGATTACTTACAAGAACTATAATAATGAGGCAACGGATATAGTAATAAAGGATCAACTGGATAAGAATGTAGAGTTTGTAAGTGCCTCAGACAATGGAGCATATGCTGACGGTGTCGTAACATGGGCACTCAGTGATGTTGAAGCAGGCAAGGAAGGCAAGGTAACACTTACAGTTAAAGTGCTGGACAGCGCTCTTGAGTCAGAAGATGGACCAGGTAAAGTTGTTAATGGAGGAGAAACAGCAACCGTTAAGGTAGGAAACGATAATGAGATTTCACTTAATGATGTAGAGAATCCGGTATATAATCCTTCAAAGAAAGAGGTAACTCCTTACGAAGGAAATGGCGTACTTGGCGGTGTTCTGGTTGGTGATAAGATAACCTATGAAATCACATATAAGAACTACAAGAGTACTACTGCTGATATAGTAATCAAGGATGAACTGGATGAAAATGTAACATTTGAAGCTGCATCAGATAACGGAGCGCTCGAAAATGGTGTCGTAACATGGAATCTTAAGAATGTCGAAGCAGGCAAGGAAGGCAAGGTAACACTTACAGTTACAGTTCTCGAATCAGCACTCGAATCCAAAGATGGACCGGGAAAGGTTGTAAATGGTGGTACGGGTGCAACTGTAAAGGTTGGAAATGATCAGGAATTTACTCTTGACGAAGTTGAAAATCCTGTTTCAGATGGTCCTGCTAAAAGAGAGATTTCTCCATATTCCGGAAATGGAGTTCTTGGAGAGGTTTCTGTAGGTGACGAAATCACTTATGAAATCACTTATAAGAATTACAAGGATAAAGCTGCTGATATTGTAATAGAGGATATTCTTGATAAGAATGTGGAATACAGAGGAACCACTGAGGGTGGCTCATACGTTAGCCCTTCTAAGGATGAGGATAACGGCGGAAAAGTTACCTGGACTATCAAGGATGTAGAAGCAGGAAAGGTTGGCAGTGTAACACTTACAGTCAAGGTTCTTGAAGGAGCACTTAAATCAAAGGGCGGACCGGGCAGTGTAGTAAACGGCGGATACGGAAATGCATCAGGTGGAAGCTCTTCATCAGAAGGTGGAGAATCAGGCGTACCTACAGCAACAGTTAAGGTTGGAGATGATCCAGCAGTCGGACTTGACAGAGTAGAGAATCCTGTAAAGGAACCACCGGCTCCGGAGAAACCATCCAAGAAAGAGGTTAAGCCTTATGAAGGAAATGGTGTTCTGGGAGAGGTAAATGTAGGAGATGAGATAACCTACGAGATCACATATAAGAATTATAAGACTACAGCAGAAACAGTAGTAATCAAGGATCAGCTTGATAAGAATGTAGAGTTTGTCAGTGCTTCAGATAATGGAGTATATGCAGACGGAAAAGTGACCTGGACGCTTAAGGACGTAGCGGCTGGTAAGGATGGAAAGGTAACACTTACAGTCAAGGTTCTTGAAGGAGCACTTAAATCAAAGGGCGGTTCAGGCAGTGTAGTAAACGGTGGATACGGAAATGCATCAGGTAATGGTTCTTCATCAGGTGGAAGCTCTTCATCAGAAGGTGGAGAATCAGGTGTACCTACAGCAACAGTACAGGTTGGAGATGATCCAGAGGTTGGTCTTGACAGAGTAGAGAATCCTGTAAAGGAACCACCGGCTCCGGAGAAACCATCCAAGAAAGAGGTTAAGCCTTATGAAGGAAATGGTGTTCTGGGAGAGGTAAATGTAGGAGATGAGATAACCTACGAGATCACTTATAAGAATTATAAGACTACAGCAGAAACAGTGGTAATCAAGGATCAGCTTGATAAGAATGTAGAGTTTGTCAATGCTTCAGATAATGGAGTATATGCAGATGGAAAAGTAACCTGGACGCTTAAGGACGTAGCGGCTGGTAAGGATGGAAAGGTAACACTTACAGTCAAGGTTCTTGAAGGAGCACTTAAATCAAAGGGCGGTTCAGGCAGTGTAGTAAACGGTGGATATGAAAATGCATCAGGTGATGGTTCTTCATCAGGTGGAAGCTCTTCATCAGAAGGTGGAGAATCAGGTGTACCTACAGCAACAGTACAGGTTGGAGATGATCCGGAGGTTGGTCTTGACAGAGTAGAGAATCCTGTAAAGGAACCGTCAGCACCAGCAGCACCATCAACACCAGCAGCGCCATCAACGCCAGCAGCTAGCACACCGTCAGCGCCATCAACGCCGGCAACTAGCACACCGGCCGCGCCATCAACGCCGGCAACTAGCACACCAGCAGCTCCATCAACACCTGCAAAGCCTGCGTCACCAGCAACATCTGATACAGTACCTTTTGGTATGATTATAACTCTGATGTGTCTTGCAGCTTGCGGTATAGGAGTGGTTGCATTTACTCTTAAGAAGAGAAAGAAAAGTAACAAATAAATATTAGTAGTTTCCTGAAGGGGAAACTTGTGCCAGACCATTTGAAGCATGGATACGCTGTCTGATTGTTGAGCAAACTGACGGTGCATCTGTCAGAGGTCTGGCACATTTTATATTACTGATGGTACCACGTTTGAATAAATGCGCTTATATTCCTAAAGAACCGTGTGATTGAATGTGTTTATCATCCTAAAGAGTCGATGAATGGGTAAATGTGTTTATAATCCTGATGGGGATATATCTGGTTATATATGATTTTATGTAAACGCAGGGTAATTGAGAAATCCGAAAAGCTGCAAAAATGAGTTATATAAATGACGCGAAAATGATACATTTAGTACTGGTGCATAGGTATATATTTATGATAAGATGTCGTTGGAAATATTTCAGATATGCAAAGATAGCTATATCAATGCAAATGAATAGAAGATGATACATTAGATGTAAGGAGGAAGAATCAATGTTAGATGTAAGACCAGAGAATATGGAAAGAATTACAACTCCAGAGCTGGCCAAGGCATTTATCGATGAGCAGATAGCATCGATGAAAGCACAGGTAGGAGACAAGAAAGTGCTCCTTGCTCTTTCAGGAGGTGTTGACTCATCAGTAGTTGCCGCACTTCTCATCAAAGCTATTGGACAGCAGCTTGTTTGCGTACATGTCAATCATGGACTTCTTAGAAAAGGGGAGCCTGAGCAGGTAATAAAGGTGTTCAGAGATGAAATGAATGCGAATCTTATCTATGTAGATGCAACAGATCGTTTCCTGGATAAGCTTGCCGGAGTAACTGATCCTGAACAGAAGAGAAAAATAATCGGTGGTGAATTTATTGAGGTATTTGCAGAAGAAGCAAGAAAACAGGATGGAATAGAGTTCCTTGCACAGGGAACTATCTGGCCTGATATTCTTGAAAGTGAAGCTGGAATCAAGGCTCATCACAATGCAGGAGGACTTCCTGAGGATATGAACTTTGAACTTGTAGAGCCTGTCAGAATACTTTTCAAGGATGAGGTTCGTGTGGTTGGTAAGGAGCTTGGACTTCCTGACAACATGGTATATCGTCAGCCATTCCCGGGACCGGGACTTGGTGTAAGATGTCCGGGAGCAATCACAAGAGATCGTCTTGAGGCCGTACGAGAATCAGATGCAATACTTCGTGAAGAGTTTGCTAAAAATGGACTTGAAGGAAAGGTATGGCAGTACTT
>DGRT01000162.1 GCA_002391105.1 Lachnospiraceae bacterium UBA4381
ACTTCTTAGCTGGTTCCTCGATTGGTTTGCCTGTCATCGGATCAAACTTCTTAACCGGCTGATTCATCGGACCATTCATTGGTGGTATCGGACCATTCGGCATCTGACCCATCGGTGATACAGGACCATTTGATGTCTGTCCCATTGGTGGTACCGGACCATTTGATGTCTGTCCCATTGGTGGTACCGGACCATTCGGTATCTGTCCCATTGGTGACACAGGAGCATTTTGAACCTGACCCATTGGTGGTACCGGTCCATTAATCGGCTGAGCACCTGCCGGCAATACCGCTTCATCTATTTCTTTATTGGATTTATCTTCTGTTGCTGATTCTTCTGCCGGAGCTTCTTCTGCTACCGACTCTTCTGCAGGAGCTTCTTCTGCTGCTGGTTCTTCAACCGGAGCTTCTTCTGCTGCCGCTTCTTCAGCAGGAGCTTCCTCTACTGCTGGCTCTTCAACCGGAGCTTCTTCTGCTACTGGTTCTTCAACAGGAGCTTCCTCTACTGCTGGTTCTTCTACAGGAGCTTCTTCTGCTGCCAGTTCTTCTACAGGAGTTTCTTCTGTTGCTGGTTCTTCTGCTGGAGCTTTCTCTAATACTGGCTCTTCTGTCGGAGTCTCCTCTGATACTGGTTCTTCTATTGGTTTCCCTGTTATAGGATCAAATTCCTTTACTGGCTGAACCGGTGTTCCCATTGGTCCATTCATCGGCTGAACAGGCGTTCCCATTGGTCCGTTCATCGGCTGAACTGGTACTCCCATCGGTCCATTCTGTGGCTGAGGTACAGGAGTTGGCTGTTCCTCGGCTTTTTCTTCTATCGGTTTTCCTGTCATAGGATCAAATTTTCTTGCTACCTGAGAAGGCACACCCATCGGGCCATTCTGCGGCTGAACAGGTGCTCCCATCGGTCCATTCTGCGGCTGAACAGGTGCTCCCATCGGGCCATTCTGTGGCTGAACAGGTGCTCCCATCGGTCCATTCTGTGGCTGAACAGGTACTCCCATCGGGCCATTCTGCGGCTGTCCCGGCATTCCCGCCGTTCCATTCTGTGGCTGAACCGGTGCAGCACCATTCTCAACAACAGGCTTACCTGTCATAGGATCAAACTTTCTCGCCTGTGGCACTGGCTGTCCAAACTGTCCTCCCTGCTGCATTGGCTGTCCAAGCTGTCCTCCCTGCTGCATTGGCTGTCCGAACTGTCCTCCCTGTGACATTGGCTGTCCGAACTGTCCGCCCTGCTGCATTGGCTGTCCGAACTGTCCTCCCTGTGGCATCGGCTGTCCGAACTGTCCGCCCTGCTGCATTGGCTGTCCGAACTGTCCTCCCTGTGGCATCGGCTGTCCGAACTGTCCTCCCTGTGGCATTGGCTGTCCAAATCCCGCTCTATTTCTCATAACTCCAAGCTTATCAACTTTTGCCTTGCCCTGTGGCACTGATGCCAGTTGTGCATCTCCAAGATCGAGAAGCATTTCATTTACAAGCACATTGAGGTCGCTTATAGAGAATCTGTCAGAGTTGATGCTTGTAAGCAGTCTGGCAACATAGTTATCCTTATCTGCCTCATCATACTTCATGGCTGCCACAACAGTTCTGAAAAATTCCTGAGTATCACCTATATCTTTGGATTCACTCTTTACAGGAATAACAAAGCAATATGTAGCAAGCGTTGCCTCATCTACATAGATATAATCTGTGCCTTTAACTATATAACTTACCGGAATACCATATTTACCAATATCCATTCCGGAAAGAAGATTCTTTAAAATAGTCAGTACCTGCCCCTTTTTCAAAACCTTTCTCATAAAGGTTGAAAGAGTAACAGATTCCGGAATCTGAGAATAAAAAGCCCCCACACCGTTCTGATTACTATACTGAACAGGAGCAACTGCCTCGATATAGTTATTCTTTAATCTATCCAGAACCATATCGTCCAGAACCTCTGATGGCATAAGCTGATATCTCATAGTAATACTCTTGCCATTATTCTCAAAAAGTAAATTTTTCTTTTCCATATCACTTCCCCCAATAATCTAAAGCTATGTCAAATATATCAAAACGATTCAAAAAATGTCATTTTCTTGTCCAAAAATGTATTTCCGTAATAAACACATAAAGTCCAGGACGTTTTTACGCCCTGAACTGTAATATCGTGATTAACCAAGCTTAAATGTGAAGTCCTCGTCACCAAGACTTATGGTACTGTTATTCTTCAGCAGCATCTCTTCATCCGCTTCAAGTTCCTTGCCATTCACATAAGTATGATTTGTAGATTTGTTATCCTTTATATAATAAGAATCACCCTTATGAAGAATTATCGCATGCTGTCTGCTGACTGCACCATTTCCGCTTACGTGATAATCAACTCCTCGACTTGCCTTTCCTATCTTGAATACCGGCTTGTTGATCATTATTCTCTCATCGGTATTTACTCTTATAAGATAAGGATTAATCTTTAAAGTACCGGTAGCACCAAGGATTGTATTATCAATTACTGCATCCTTCTTATTTGCCGCTGTACTCTTATCAGCCGTTGGATCATTCTCAGTCTTCACGTTATTTTTTTCTTTTGCATTTCTTGATTCTGAAGAGATAGTTTCAACAGACTCATCCGCTGCCGCAGCTTCCGCCGCATCCTCTTCTTCAAGATTCTCAGCAGCAGCCTTTAGAACTGCAGCCTTATTGACTCTTACAGGCTTCTGCATGGAAACCCCACCGGTTTTAGCAGCAGTCTGCTCATTAACCAGCTCTTCTATTCTTGCTTTGATCTCATCAACAGATTCAGTTTTCAGCATATCAGTTTCATTTGAAGAAGGAGCATCATCTTCATCAGCCGTCATCACTTTATCTGTTTTCTCCGAAGCTACTTCAGTCTTGACATCTTCATTCGTCTCACTCTCAGGTGCTCCTGCCTTTGCTTCATCAATTACAGGCGCATCAGGTATCATCTCTTCAGCAGCCGAAAGAGCCTCATCCTCTTCGTCTCCGCCAATCTCAGGAAGCTCATCTCCCACTTCCTCAAGATCACTCATGAAGTCCATCGCATTCTTTTCTTCTTCGGCAGCGACCTTAGGATCTACACTGCTTACAATCTCTGAACCGTCATCAGAAGTAATATCAGCACCACCGCCATATCCTATTCCGGAATCCTGCATAAGCGCTTCAGTAAGACCTATGAGACCCCTCAGATTGAAAGAATCTCCATTTATATATGTAAGAAGCTGTCCAACATATGCCAGATCCTCTTCCACATCAAATCTCATGGATGCAATAAGCTGTCTTGCAAAGCTCTTAAACTCCATGGATACTGATGCATCCCCTTCAACCGGCAGATACATAAATCTGATAGCCAGTGTATCAGGATCAATATACATAAAGGATCTATTTAAAATAATGTAAGACATAGGAATCGCATATTCTTTGATATTAATCATTCCCATCGCTACATTTCTAAGTATGTTAAGAACCTTTTCTTTGCTTATAACATTTTGAATATATGTATCGATAGATGTACGTCCTGTTATATCATAGGTAAGATAATCAAAATCATCATCCTCTTCATACACTATAGTCATTATCTCAGGAATACTATTCTCTTCGCAATAGTCCAGGACATCTTCATCAACATCCATTCCCTCTCCCATAATGTAAGTAAGATAGCGTTCACGTCCTATATTCTTTGCTGTAAATCTAAAGCTTCTCATCTTTACCTCCTGTATGTCAGTCTGTCTGGTTGCTCCAGACTTCATCTTCTGCATGATTATCTTCATAACCCGATGATGGTTCTGTATCTGCTATTCCATCACCATCCGTATCTGTTCCACCAATAACCGCCTCATGTTCCTCAAAGGTTTCGGAGAAAGAATGTTCTCCCTTTTCCTCATCTACTATTCGATAATACAAATATGCCGTATCGTCCGGATTTACCGCTGCATTTATACATGCCAGTCCGGGGTTACATATAGGTCCCACCGGAAGTCCTTCATAGACGTAGGTGTTGTATGGAGAATCCAAAGAAAGATCCTCTGTAGCGAGCTCTGCCACATCATACCTTCCTTCTGTCATAGGATAAAGAACTGTCGAATCGATCTGAAGCAGCATATTCTTATTCAAACGGTTGTATATAACCGAAGCTATCATCGGTCTCTCATGTGACAGCTTCGCCTCTCTCTCTATCATGGACGCCACAGTAAGCACTTCATATGAATTCATGTCAAGCTCAAGCGCTCTGGTTTTTATATCCCCTGTGTAGTAAGCCTGAAATGCATTAAGCATCATTTTTACTATATCTGTCGCAGTTGTATTCTTTGAAATGTCATAGGTTGCAGGGAAAAGATACCCTTCGAGCTTGTACCTTACCTCTGCACCGGATGGGACATCGCTCAGATATTCAAAATCATTTGCAGTAATAGACTTAACTGCATTTATAAATTCTGTCTTATCACAGATACCTTCCTCCTGACACTTAGCGGCAATCATATCCACCGAGTATCCTTCAGGTATCACAAGCTGTTTTATTATCTTGGAATCTTCATCCTCCTTAGACATGATCTCCATCATCTCAAGAGTATTCATTCCTTTACGCAAAACAAATTCACCACTTTGAAGCTTTCCTCTGTAATCTGAAGACTGGAGTCTCTTCACAAAGGCACGTTCAAACCGGATAAGCCCTTTTTCATGCAATATTTCAGCTATTTCCTTCGCCGAAGAGTCTTTGGGTATTTCTACAAGCACTTCGTCGCCAGGATTAGAATCATTAGTCGTAAGCTCATAATCATAAGCATCTTTATAATCCTGAATATAATCCTTAACGATCAGAACAAGCATAAATGCGGCCATAAGACCTATTATTATTTTCGCGATTTTAACCATTTAGACTATTGTCCTTCACTTCACTCATTATCGCCAATTACTGCGCAATCAGTGACTATTTTAACTAATATATAGTAACATCATTTATAA
This sequence comes from Lachnospiraceae bacterium UBA4381, assembly GCA_002391105.1. Taxonomy (GTDB): domain Bacteria; phylum Bacillota; class Clostridia; order Lachnospirales; family Lachnospiraceae; genus Eubacterium_Q. Next base: position 4,959 of record DGRT01000162.1, read on the forward strand.
AAAATCGCAATACCATTTCAGACTCTGCTATAACTCTTTATATAAAATACAAACCTTATTGCACTTCTTCGTCAGCAAAGGACCTCATTTCCCTGTAATAATAGGTTGCTCGAAGCATTTCCAGATCCTCTGGAGTGGTGACCTTGATATTAGACCGTTCACCTATAAAAAGATGCACCTTTTCACCAAGCTCTATCAGAAGCTCACTGGAAGAAACTGAATTATCTATCCCTCTCTTCTCCGCCTCGTTATGAGCCCAGAGTATCTTTCTCATCGTATAGCCCTGAGGCGCCTGCGTGATATACATAGAGCTTCTTTCATAGCTCTTGCAGCATTCCTGTCCATCTTCACTAAAAAGAAGGGAATCTATACTCGGAGTAACCGGAACGGCAGTCTCATACTTTGCAGCATAGCTTATGGAATCAGATATAAGCTTCTCTGTCAGCATCGGTCTGACGCCATCGCATATCAGAATAATATCCTCAAGATCCTTCATTATCTCTACAGTTTTCATCACTCCATTATGAATAGACTGATAACCATTCGCTCCACCGGGAACTACCGCAGCCACCTTGGTAAGACCAAACTCTTCGATAAGCTTATTGAGATAGTCTATCCACTCCTCCTTACAGGCAACCACTATGTGATCCACCTCAGGATGCTTCTCAAAATGCTCCATAGTACGGATAATAATGGGCTTTTTCCCTATTGTCAAAAACTGTTTGGGCATATCGGTACTTTTCATACGCCTACCGACGCCACCTGCAAAAATACAAGCAGTTACCATATTATGTATAGAATCCTCTCAATCATTTTATGACCAGTAAAACACTGTATCAGTCCACCTGTCTGTAATCCTTCAGGAAATCCTTAAGCTGATATGCAGCCTCTGTCAGGACTCTCTTCTCCGGCAGATAGACTATACGGAAATGATCCGGCACCTCCCAATGGAAGCCGCCTCCATGCGTAAAAAGAATCTTCTTATTACGAAGCACATCCAGCGCAAATCTTTCATCATCATGGATATTGAACCTTTTAGTATCAAGCTTAGGGAAGCAGTAAAATGCAGCTTCCGGCTTTACCACACTAACGCCCGGTATATCATTTAACAGACTAACTATACATTCACGCTGTTCATATACCCTTCCGCCGGGCTGCACCAGCTTTTCTGTTTCTTCCAGCATACCCAGTGCAGGAGCTATAAGAGACTGGGCAGGAACATTTGAGCAAAGGCGCATGGAGGACAGAAGCTTGATTCCTTCTATATAGCCCTTTGCACCCTCCTTATTTCCCGAAATAGACATCCAGCCAACACGATATCCGGCTATCAGATGTGACTTGGAAAGACCGTTAAATGTAATGCACAGGGTATTTGGAGCAAGACTGGCGATGGAGGTATGCTTCTTTCCATCCATTACAAGTCTGTCATATATCTCATCCGCAAAAATAATGAGATCATGCTTCTCCGCAAGCTCAGCCACCTTTTCCAGAAGCTCCCTTGGATAAAGTGCTCCGGTAGGATTGTTAGGATTGATGATTACTATTCCTTTGGTTCTCGGTGTTATCTTTTTTTCGATATCCTTAAGATCCGGATACCAGCCGGACTGTTCATCACAGATATAATGAACCGCCGTTCCACCTGCCAGGGTAACAGAGGCTGTCCATAAAGGATAGTCAGGTGATGGCACAAGTATCTCATCTCCATAATCCAGAAGTCCCTGCATGGAAAGGGTTATCAGCTCGCTGACACCATTTCCCGTATAAATATCATCTATATTTACATTTGGAATACCCTTCTTCTTATCATATTCGAGTATCGCTTCTCTTGCCGCAGCAAGACCCTTGGAATCCGAATAGCCCTCAGTAAGAGTAAGATTGTTAGACATCACTTCTATAAGCTCGTCCGGTGCTTTAAAACCAAAGGGAGCCGGATTTCCAATATTCAGCTTAAGTATCTTTTCTCCCGCAGCCGTCATACGGTCAGCTTCATCCATTACAGGACCACGTATATCGTAGCAGACATTATTCAGCTTTACAGACTTGTTAAATACTCTCATTATGATCACTCCTTAGCAATTAAACTATATACTCAGTATCATAAGTCCATTATGATACCACATAATCAATATATCAGCGACAAAGGCTCATTATAATACCATATAATCAATATATCAGCAGCAAAATCACATTATAACACTGCAAAATCAATATATCAGCAGCAAAGTCCGTTATCACGAAAAAATGTGCCAAACAGACCCGCCGTGAATATATTTCACTACTCCGGATGGAGAGCAGGGAACTCTTCGCAGTTTGACACATTTTGCTATAAACTATTCGGTTCACATCGTCTATGAACCATACACTTTTAAAATTCTAACTACATTTCCTGCTTTGCTTCTATGATTCTAAGCACGGATTCATCCAGTCTTTCTTCACTTATCTCTCCGGACTCTACAGCATCCAGAACTCCCTGATAAGCAAGATCAAAATCTTCAGGTGTCAGCAGCATATCTGCTCCGGCCTGTATAGCCATAACCGCCGCTGTATCAGAAGTGTACTTGGAGGATATAGCTCCCATTTCCATAGCATCTGTTATAACTACACCCTCATATCCCATATCGCTTCTAAGGATTCCATCTATCATTTCGGGCGAAAGCGATGCCGGTGTATCATGGCCTGTTATATTTGGAACAGAAATATGAGAAACCATCATAAACTTCGCTCCATAATCTATAGCCTTCTGGAAAGGAATCAGTTCCTCCTTCATAAGCTCTTCCTTGGTCTTTGTGGTAAATGCCGCTCCCAGGTGTGTGTCACCCGCTGTAGCACCATGTCCGGGGAAATGCTTAAATGTAGCCTCTATTCCCTGCTCTCTAAGGCCCTCAGCAACCGCTATTGCCATATCCGAAACTATCGAAACATCAGAACCGAAGGATCTGTACTTGACTATGGAATTATCCGGATTAGTAAGAACATCAGCAACCGGTGCAAAGTTTACATTGAAGCCAAGCTCCGCCATATAAGTACCGATGGTTACTCCCGCTGCGTGAGCATCTTCGGTTGTACCGGTCTCTCCTATGGTTGACATATTGCCCACATTATCCACGCCAAATCTTCCGCTTCCCGCAATTCTCGCAACAGTACCGCCTTCCTCATCAACACATAGCAGCATCGGAAGTCCTATACGCTCCTGACTATAGGTATAGGTATTAGAAAGCATTTCCTTAACCTGTGCAGAGTCTATAAGGTTATCTCCCATATATATAATACCGCCAACAGGTCTTTCATCTATAGCAGCCTTCGTTGTCTCTCCGGCAAGGGTTACTCCCGTTGCTCCCGTAAGCTGGTCCGGAGTAACTATAAAAAGCTGTGCAACCTTTTCTTCAGTTGTCATACTATCCAGAAGCTTCTCCGCTTCCGTCCTGTCATCGACTGTGGCTGCAGTATCAGAAACCTCAGCCTCCGTCTCATCCCCGGCTTCGTCATCACTTTGGAATCCATTATCTTCAGACGCATCATCAGCTTCATATTCCACGCCTGATTCAGCCATAAGCCTCTGCTCTGTAGCTTCCGTTGCACCAGAATACCCAGCCTCAGTTACTTCATCACTGACGCTGTAGCCCAGACTGCCATATACATCCTGTCCCTTGCCATCAGAGGCAAGTATAACCGAATCATGCGCCTTATGAGTATGCACAGAAGCCGTTTCTGTACCATCCTCCTGGTTCACGTCATAGGCTCTGCCACTTCCCACTGTAACAGTAGCCACGATCATACATATTGCCAAGATGACAAATAATATTTTTCTTCTTCCTTTTATCACTCGTCATTCCTCATCAGTTTATTATCTAACTGGTTTACAGAACATAGACAGAGACATTGTACCATCATATAAATAAAAAAGCCACAAGATTTTGTGGCTTTTTCAGCATTTTTCGGGATTTTACGCTATAAATTCCCATCATTTTTCAAAAAACTCATTAAAAATCCGGTTTACATAAAACTATGTTCCATTTTACAAGCTATCTTGCTGTTGCTTTAACAGTTATAACTCTTCTTTCCAACCCAATCTCTCTTACTCTTAATCTCTTCATTATCATATAATATGCCACAATCAGAAATACATCAGCGAGTACCCAGGCAAGAGGGCTGGCGAGACAAGCTGCTATATAGCCATAAGCCGGAACCAGAAAAGCTCCCGCAATACTTCTGGCAATCATTTCAAATACACCTGCAAGTATAGCCAGTACTGAGTATCCCATTCCCTGGATGGTAAATCTGATAATATTAACCAGAGCCAGCAGGATATAGAACATAGAGTTATATCTAAGGTACATAGCAGTATTGTTCATAAGAAGTCTGCTTGGTTCCTCCAGGAAAAGCTTTGCTATTCCTGATCCAAAGAAGCTTAGCACCGCAAATGCACCTACAGCATACACGCATCCTATTATTACGCACCACTTAAGACCTTTATTAATTCTGTCCAGCTCTCCTGCTCCCATATTCTGTCCTGCATAAGTTGCGGCAGTTGAACCGAGTGCGTCAAACGGACACGAGAAGAATATGCTTATCTTTATTGCTGCCGCCGAGGATGCAACATAAGTACTTCCAAGTACATTTACCGCTGACTGAAGCACTACGCTTCCAATAGCAGTTATAGAATACTGAAGTCCCATAGGCACGCCTATATACAGCAGTCTTCCTACATATTTAAGATCCAGCGGCAGATCTTCTTTCTTAAGCCTGAGTATCTCAAACCTGCGTCTCATATAAGCTATACACAGAAGTCCGGAAACAAGCTGTGATATTACAGTTGCCCATGCCGGTCCTGCTATTCCCATTGACTGAACCATAAGCATATCCAGAACTATATTCAGAACAGATGATATAAGAAGGAAGTAAACCGGCGTTCTGCTGTCTCCAAGACTTCTCATAATACCCGATGCCATATTGTACATAATAGTTACAGGTATTCCCAAAAAGAGTATGGAAATGTAAATATTTGCGTCAGCTATTATATTTGAAGGCGTATGCAGCAGTCCAAGTATATTCATGCTCAGCATATAAACGACTGCAGCTATAATGATTCCAAGCACACCTGCAGTCCAGATTGCATTTGCCACAAATCTTCTCATGGATACAAAGTCCTTGGCTCCAAACTTCTGGGCTATAGGAATGGCAAAGCCTGTACAGAGTCCCATACAGAAGCCTATTATCATAAAATTGATAGCTCCCGTCGAACCCACAGCCGCCAGACTGTCTTCTCCAAGATATCTTCCTATTATTACAGTATCAACCATACTGTAAAGCTGTTGAAACAGATAACCTACCAGTGTCGGAAGCATAAATCCGATAATATGTCTGAAAGGCGATCCCGTTGTCATATCTACTGTCTTCTTTTCGGTCACTCTTCTACCTCCTAATGTTTCTCTGAAAGTAAGTCTCTTCGACAGTAATCAACTCACTGCTTGAGTGATTGTTATACTACTTTATTCGATTTTCTTCAATACTGAAAAACAGACAAAAGTATCTGAATTATTTGTTTATTATTGTTAAATTAGCCCACCGGTATAATTTATTAAACTTCAGGGCTAGTGTTTTGCCCTGAGACGAGTGTTAGGATTAAATCAGCGCCGGAAAACAGGACTAAGCGTAATGCCAAAAGTCATGTTTAAGCAGATAATATTTTATGGAGGAAAACCATGACCGAAAAAATGCAAGATTTATTAGATAAGGCTTTTTCAGTAAATTCACCGGAAAAAATCCCCGGAGCTACAGAAAATGTAACTGAGATTCCGCTGGAGGACATCATTCAGAACTATAAAAGCGGAAATGTCAGCAGGCCTAATATTATATATGATGATACCCGCTGCCTGCTTGATGCATTACTCAATGAATTTGTAGCGAATCCCAAAAAAACTCCGGAATGGGAATGTACTACCCGGGAACGCATATTGGAATGTTGGGAAAATGACGATTGTGATGAAATAAGTAAGGTAATGCTTTTCTTTGCCAAACTATAGCACAAAAAAGATGAAAGGGAGTGATCCAATGATAAACAGCAATTGCACCGGCTATTCCGAACCAAAAGCTCTGGAAAGTCTGGAGGATAAAATAAAAAGAATAAAATCAGAACTCGAAGAAATTAAACCCGGTAATAATCGTAATCTGATATATGGCAAGACTCAACTCGAAAGAATGAAGTATCTAAATTATATCAAAAGATGCTCCAGAAGAATCATGAGCTTCAGCTATATGGATGTTCTCAGAAGAATTGATCTTCTCGTTCCGGATTCGGTTTTTTGTCTCGAAAAAGAAAGCGAATGGATCTGTAACCGCCTAAAGAAGCTCAGACGAAATTATAACCAGTATATGTCCGACGACACCGAAAATGATTCACCAAATAATCAGACTAATGACACAACTAACAATAAAACAGTTACAATAGATGATCTGACTGTAAGAGACGCTATCTATTATATAGATTTTTATTTATATAACATAAATGGTGACGGTGACGAAATCAAAAAGGATTCTTCTATGGAAAACCTTGATAAGGAAAACCTTGATAAGCTGATAAATGAATCCGGCAAAATGAATGTATCAAATCAAAGGGACTATATCTATACAGGTCGTATTGCGAAGTACCTAGACATCACATTAACCAAAAGACTTCTTTATATAACTTCGGTTCTCCCTGTATTAGTCAAAACCGGCGAATACAGTAAGTATAAATGTATAGCCCCAGAAAAAGCATTACGCTACTACGCTTATAGCATTACCATTTCTACAAACAGAGGCTTATACCTGCTAAAGCGTACATCCAGAGCTACGAGCACGCAAAGCAAAGCCGAGGTTCTGGAATCAGCCAACAACGAAAACAGCGACTCAAATAACACTTTAGTCATAAGCATTGAAAAAGAATATAAAAAAGAAGCATCTGAAAATGTATCTGAAATAAATATTCCTAATCCGATAAGCAAAAAAAGTGACGAGGAATAGATAAGTTTAAGCCATCAAATCGTAAGTCAAAAAAAAATAATATCAAATCTGAAAGGAGCAGCTATGAAGCCAGCAAATATTATCGAAGTAACCAACAGTGGAAAGCAGATTTACTCTGTGGATGATTACATGTTCTCTAACAGAGAGCTTGTACTCTCCGACGGAGTAGATAGTGAAACCATGACGGAAATGATCAAGCATTTCATGTATCTTGACCGTATAGATCCCGGAAAGGAGATCACCATCTATATCACTTCTCCGGGAGGAGAGGTAACCTCAGGTCTCGCATTCTATGACATCATCCGTATGGCAAAGTCTCCGGTGAAGACAGTCTGTATTGGTATGGCCGCCAGCATGGGGTCTATCCTCTTTCTGGCAGGAGATACGCGGTGTATGACAAAGCATTCACAGATAATGATTCACGATCCATCAATCACTCTGGGAAATACTCCATCAAAGGCACTTGCCGTCCAGGACACGCTTGAAAGCCTCATGAAGACCAGAGAAGAACTGGCAAGAATAATATCAGAGAGAACCGGAAAGCCACTTCGCACTATATATTCCAAGACGAAGGGTGACTCATATTTCAGTGCCGAGGAAGCACTTGAATTCGGACTCGCAACTGAAATAATTACCGAATTCTGATCTCCCACCTCGAAGCCTTACCAAAGTATATATAGTATAAATAGAAGCTGTTGGCACTCACATCACAGTACATAAACTGAATATCAAAGATTAGACACGAGTAAATAAAAAACGTAATCATTCAGGTCTTGCAATCGCTGAACTCGTTTTCCTTCGGAAAAATATTGTTCAGCGATGACCTAACAGACACGAATAAACAAGAATAGAAATAAACAAGAATAGAAAGGACCAGAAAATTATGAAGAATAATAACACAGCTACAAAGAATAAAGTTTCATCAAAGAATGTCTCAGCCAAATCCACTTCAGCAGCCAGAAAGACCGCTAACCCAAAAATGGCTGACAGCACCAGAAAAAATGTGACAGCTAAACCGCAGGGCAGAAGAAGTCTGGATGACATAGTTGCTAATACCAATGCTCCGGGACCGGATAGCCCCGGATTTCGTATGCTGGCTCAGGACTTCTACGTAAATAATGACTCATATGTTACCAGACTTAACAATAATGATGTAATCATAGGTGCTTCCGGAAGAGGCAAGACCACCAGCTACGTGGATCCACTCATTTCCCAGAAGTGCGGAAGCATGATCATCACAGATACCAAGAACTGCCTCTATGACAGACATGTCGCAGAACTAAGAGCTGCCGGATATAAAGTTATGCGTCTGGATATGCTCGGAAGATCCGAGTCCTGTTCCTATAATCCACTGGACTTTATCGCCTATAATCCAGTGACAGACAGATACAGTGAACAGGATATCACCACCATTGCCGAGCTTCTCTGTCCGCTTAAAGCAGAAGAAAAGGATCCGTTCTGGCCTAGCAGTGCTCAGATATTTCTGACGGCTCTGATTGGTTTCATTATGGAGGCTACTCCAAAAGCTGATCACACACCATATGGAGTTCTGAAGCTTTTCAAGTCATGCATCAATCCTTCATTCAGTGATTCTATATTCGAGGAGCTTGAGTCAGAAAACCCTGACAGCTTTGCAGTCACAAGATATAAGATGTTCAAGTCAGTCACACAGGCTGAGAAGACCTATTCCTGTATCATGATATTCGTAGCAAATGCTCTTGTAGGATTTGATCTGAACGAAACCAGCCATATCTTCAACGCCGAGAGCAGCTTTGACTTCAAGGACATCGGAAACGAAAAAACAGCATTCTTCCTGAACGTAAGTGACAGCGACAGATCCTGTGACCGTCTGGTAAATATCTTTTATTCCCAGGCTATGAACAAACTACTGAACTACGCTGATACACTTCCTGAGAAAAGGCTAAATGTACCGGTAAGATTCATTCTTGATGATTTTGCAACCAACACTGTCATACCTAACTTTTCCAACCTTATCTCTGTTATAAGATCCAGAGATATCAGTGTCAGCATCATCCTTCAGTCTATATCACAGTTAAATGAAAAGTATTCTGTATATGAATCCAATACTATTCTTTCCAACTGCGACCATATGCTCTTTCTTGGAACACCGGAGGTTGAAACAGCAAAGTATATCGGTGAGAAAATGAATGTACCTTACTACAATGTACTCAATATGCCTCTCGATACAGCTTACGTATTCGAATCCGGCAATTCATCAGGCGGTATCAGTGTTAATAAGTACCGTCCGGCATTTGTTCATCAGACCAGCTTTGCTTAGGCTTGGGGGACTGAGCTATCAGGTTAAGCAGGCAGGCATTTGCAATATAAAAGACGTTTCCGATACATATTCGGAAACGTCTTAATCATTACCTGACTTACTAAGCTAACTTATCTTAATTAAAATATATGATAGCAATTATTCTGAAAGTCCATGCTCCTCAGCATACTTACGAATAGCCTCAAAGGTCGAAGGATCCAGATCATGTTCTATCTTACAGGCATCCTCTGCCGCAATCTTCTCATCTACTCCAAGATTCTTAAATATAGAAGTAAGAACCTTATGTCTGGTATAAATCTTGTCTGCTATTTCATATCCGGAATCAGTAAGTGATATCATACCATCTTCATTAAAGGAAATATATCCATTTTCCCGAAGTCTTTTTGTTGCATAGCTTACACTCGGTTTTGAAACCCCCAGTTGATTGGCTATATCTATTGATCTGACATACCCTTTCTTTTCCTTAATCATTAGAATAGCCTCAAGATAATCTTCTGCTGACTGGTGAATCTCCATTGTCACTTTACTTTCCTCCCTAATTACACAAATTTTATTAGATTTACATGTTATAAACAAATGTTAACAGAGCATTTGTATTTTTAACGAATGTTAGCATAATTTAACCAAAAAGGCAAGCATTTCTATTGACAAAGGAGATAAAAAATAGTAATATAGCAATTGGTTAGAACAAACTAACTAATGATAAACTCCTTTGATACTGAATTGCCCCATTTAACCCGTGGGGCAATTCTTTATTTTACTCCTCTACTCCCAGCTCCTTCAGAATACGAACCAGATCCTCGATAGTCTTTATCTCTTCTTCTCTGTCTTCCGGCATCTCGATATTGAATTCCTCCTCAAGAGCCATGACCAGTTCATATAATTCAAGTGAATCCACAGCCAGATCATCCTTAAAGGATGTTTCCAGTGTGATATCCTGCGGCTGTACTGATAAATAGTCTATAAGTATCTCAGTTATTTTATCAAAAATCATATTCCACCTCACCTATTAATATCTTAATATTTTACTCCTAAGCACTAGTACACAGATTTCAAATTATTTATATCCTGACTAATGACATAAATAATACAGTAAAAGAGAATCGCAGGCAATCCTTTTTACTGTATTATCTTTAAGCATTATTTAATTACGAAATATCTTATTATTCATACCTCAGGGCATCGATAGGTGAAAGTCTTGCAGCCCTTCTTGCAGGGTATAGTCCAAAGACGATTCCAACAAGAGTTGAAAACAGGAAGGAAATAATTATCATCATTACAGGAGGGCTTACATTTACCGATAAGAAACTGAAGTCCTCTAATCTTGACACTATAAACTTGGCTACAAGTGCAATTATTCCACCATTTAACAGTCCCAGAAGTATTCCCATTATACCACCGATAGCACATATAAGCACTGATTCAACCAGAAACTGTGACTCAATAACCTTATTCTTAGCTCCAAGCGCTTTTCTTATACCTATCTCCTTAGTTCTCTCAACAACAGAAACCAGCATGATGTTCATTACACCAATACCACCAACTATAAGTGATATAGCAGCAATTATGGATATAACGATGGTAACAACATCAAGCACACGACTTATCATTTTAAGCTGCTGTTCCAGACTCTGTATGAGCAGGAAGTAACTGCTCGAAGGTTCCTTCATAGATTCAAAGTATTTCGTTATATTATCCATAAGAGTCTTACTGTCAACACCACTCGCCGCATTAATATATAATACATCATTTTTCTGATAAGCCTCCGGTGTTCCCATAAGCTCCCAGGCATATGAGATCGGGATGATAGCATCCGTCACCTTTTCCTTATCCGAAACCTTTGCCTGTCCGGTAAGACTCGACTGCTTCTCAGAAAGCTTATATACACCTATTATATAAGCAGAAGCTATGTAAGAATTTCCGGAATTATCTGTTACGTCAAATTCCACTCTCGTTCCTATGGGATTGGATACATCGCCGAGAGCATACTTCACGAAATTATCAGATACAACACACACCTTCCTATGTTCGAAGCTGTCCTGATACTCTATGTCACGTCCCAATAAAATATCATACTTATTAGTTTCTGTATATCCTTCAGACTGTCCTACAAGGTTAACCATCTTTTCTTCATCGCCATAATGATACACTCCTGCCCCCGGATAAGCATCCAGAAGTACTGAGCTTACCTGTCCGCCAAATGCTTCTTTGAATTTATATGTTGTCTCCAGATCAAATCTGCAAGGCTCCAACTCATTCGCATCTTCCTCAGAAGTCGCAATCCACATCATTGCAAGCTGATTAGTGCTCATCATATCCGAATAGGTTCCGGATATAGTCTGCCTAAGTGAAGAACCAAGTGTTGATATGGTAATAACCGCACTGATACCAATAATTATACCCAGCATAGTCAGTATAGAACGCATCTTATTAGATCTGACACAGGACCAGGCGAGGCGGAGATTCTCTGTAAAGTTCATCAGTTTTCCCCTCCTCTCGCTATATTATTCTTATCACTTACTATATATCCATCGCTTATAGTTATTATCCTGTCAGTCTCCTGCGCCAGTTCCTTACTATGCGTGATAAGCACGATGGTTTTGTGCTGCTCCTTATGCAGCTTATGAAATATATCCATTATGAGATGTCCTGTCTTGGAATCGAGTGCACCGGTCGGCTCATCCGCAAGGATAATAGAAGGTTCACATGCAAGTGCTCTGGCTATGGCAACTCTCTGATTCTGACCTCCCGAAAGCTCATTTGCTTTATGCTTATATCTGTCTCCCATGCCTACCATTTCCAGCAGATTCATGGCTTTTTCTCTTCTTTCGCTTCTTGACACTCCCGCATACATGAGAGGTACTTCAACATTTTCCACTGCTGTAATACGGGGAATCATATATGCACTCTGGAATACGAAGCCTATTTCCTTATTTCTGATCTCACTAAGACGGTCATCATCCAATTCGGATATATCCTCTCCTGCGAGGAAATAATTACCGGAGGTTGGTCTGTCCAAAGCACCGATAATGTTCATCATGGTTGATTTACCTGAACCGGACTCGCCTACTATCGCAACAAATTCGCCATTATCAACAGTAAGATCTATATCATGAAGTATATGCAGCTCATTTTCCATACCTTCATAGTATTTCTTATTGATGTGCTGCATTTCAATTACATTATTCATAAATGCCCACATCCTTTACTCTGTTATAGTTATTATTCCATTTTCTGTTACTGTATTAGGATAGCAGATTACCTTATCTCCTTCTTCAAGATCAGTATCTGTGATTTCCGTGTAGTAATCGCCACTCATTCCCTTTTCAACATATTTTCTGGTAACCGTGTACATACCATTTGAGACTTCCTCGGCAATATATACATAGTCTCCTTCGGCATCACTAAGAATAGCTGTATATGGAACGGCATTAACGTTGAGCTCCTCTCCGGTTGATATACGTCCCTTCAGCTTCATTCCCAGCAGAATGTTATTATTCTCAGTAACACTGATCTTAGCTCCAAATGTGTTATCCCCAGCCACACCATTGGCTGTCGGAGCACCTGCTGTAGCAAACAGGTTAACCTTGCTGACAACACCCTTTCCGGTTACATTTTCAAGTGAAGAACTGGAAAGCTCAACATTCATACCTTCTTTTACACTGAAGATATCCTTTTCCTTTATATCCACATTGATCTCAAGCTTCTCATCATCCTGAATGGTCATCAGTGCTCCGGTTGGAACTGCTCCCTCTACAGCACTGATAGAAGTCACGATACCACTGGTCTGAGCTATGATAACCGTATCTCCCTTCATTTCATACAGATCAGCAAGCTGAGTTGCAGTCGCTGAATATGAAGGACTGTTACTAATCTCCGTCATATCAACACTGTCCTTTACAGACTGATAGCTGTTTGCTGCTGTAGCAGCCGTATCAGAATAAGAGCTTATAGCCTGATCATAGGCATACTGCTTTACATACCATACCTCAGTAGCTGCATCAAGAGCAGCTTTCGTAGCCGATACAGTAGGATCACTTTCTATGGCATCTGTACTTGTTGCATATTCAGAAGCCTTGTTCCATGCAGAATTATATTCATCCAGCTTCTCATAGTAATCTGTATCAGCATCATCAAATGCTTTCTTTGCTTCGCTGATAGTCCTGCTAGCAGCGTCCATGGTCTGATTCTTAGAGGTAGCTGCACTACTCAGATTATGTCTTGCAGTTTCCAGCTCCTTAGCCTTAATCCTCTCCGCATCTGAAGCCTGAGCCTCCAAATCCTCGATTTTCTCCTGAATATCATCAGAATCTATAACGCAGAGAACATCACCCTTCTTCACATGGTCACCCACTTCAACCTTAATCTCCTCAACCGGATATTGAAGATCTGTTATTACATTTTCAACCTCCTGGGTTTCTACCACACCGGTTACATCTATATAGGCAGACATATCCTTCTTGCCATATTCCTCAACTACAGTCCCAGCCCCAAGAGCTGACTGTACATTTTCCATAGCATTTTTGTAAGCTCGATATACAAAAGCAATACCGCCGGCTACCAGAAGAAGAATAGCTGCGACAATAGCTATAACCACTCCCGGTTTTACTTTCTTTTTCTTCTTCCCCTTTTTACCATACAGTTCATCCCATGTCGGTTTTTTTGCCGGAGTTTCCTTTACCTCTGATGTAGATGATTCCATGTTGTTACTTTCCATTTTCCTTTCCTTTCTGTTAATGGTAATTTTTTTCCTTCACCTCTGGAGCCGTTTGCCCGGAAGCCTTCCATAAAACGCACCTTAACGCATATCAAGGAAACCTTCTGAGCCCGACGCCTTAGTTATGATAACATAGAGACTATGTTCAATCTATATATAAAACTTAAATATTTCCTTAAATTTACCTTAATTTTTCGGCATCATGTAATATTTTGTCGCGAAATGTATCAAATATGATGCCAAAAGCAGACCAACGAATAAATCAGATTAGCTATACTAACACTCAGAGTCTTTATTACAAAACAATGCACCAGCTAATAGAAATGCATATTTATGCCAAAATACGGCAAATGACAGTCCTTAAAACCTAATTACTATTTTATTAGTATGATTATATTTTGCTTTTGCAAACCAGCTCTTTTAGTTTGCTCATCATATCCATTGTTGCCATATTGGGCATTTTAAATATAGTCTTTTTATCGACTATAGGAATTTATAAATATCCTTTTATTATTTACATATAAAAGAAAACCAATTTTAAGGATATAACATTTTTCAAGACAGCAATTTTTGATAACACTATAGAACCTTTTTAGTAACCGCAGCATTTTTTACATCTCGAGGTTTAATGATGATTAGTTATGATCCATTTTGGAAAACTCTTAGCCGTTCACCCGAAAGCACTTATACACTTATCTACAGATATCACATATCCAGTTCCACTATTCAAAAGCTTCGCAATAACACCCCGATGAATACCACAACCATAAATGATCTGTGCAGGATATTGCACTGTGCAGTAGAGAATATACTTCGCTATGAACAAAGCGAGGAGGACCAGCCTCTATGAAACCAGCCCTCCCACTATTATTCAATACTATTCACTGTTATCAGAATATAACCATCAATCAATATCTTTAAAATGAAAGCTCTTCTCTCCATTTGCGTATTCACCAACCGTCTGTCCCCGACCGGAAAGCATATACTTATAGGTAACCAGACCATCCAGTCCAACAGGTCCTCTGGCATGAATCTTGCTGGTACTGATTCCCACCTCAGCACCAAAGCCATACCTGAAGCCATCCGCAAATCTTGTGGAGCAATTTCTATATACTCCCGCCGAATCAACCAGTTGCATGAACCTTCCGGCATTTACATCACTGCTTGTTATGATACAGTCTGTATGATGTGAACCATGCTGATTGATAAAGTCCGCCGCTTCCTCCACACTGCCTACAAACTTGGCTGAAATAACAGGCGCCAGATACTCTTTGAACTCCGAATCATCAATTGTTTCATACTTCAGCTTCTCCGGAACCTGATCAGGAGCATATATCTCCTCCGTATCTGACTGTGATTCACGCTCATAGTATTTATCAACAAGCTCTGTCACCTCCGCAGTTCCTCTCAGCTTGATACCATTTTCAGCAAGAGCAGAAACAAGTAACGGAATAAAATTATCCTTAATCAGTTGATTTCTATTAATAAGCAGGGTTTCTACCGCATTGCATGCTGCAGTATATTGAAGCTTTGCATCCAGAATTATCTTTATGGCAGTTTCAAAATCCGCCCACTCATCTACATATATATGGCAGATGCCATCAGCATGTCCCATGACCGGAATATGAGTATTGTCCATGATATATCTGACAAATGCATTTGAGCCTCTTGGAATAAGGAGATCAACCAGTCCTTCACATTTCAGAAGCTCATCGATTTCATTGTGCTGTTCTACAGCCAGCATACATCCTTCAGGAAATCCGGCTTCCAGAACCGCATTATAAATGATACTGAACAGGATACGGTTTGTATTTGTTGTTTCTTTTCCACCCTTAAGCACCGGACAGTTACCACTTCTGATACAAAGAGTTGATATCTGAACAAGAGCATCCGGTCTTGCCTCGAAGATTATCCCGATCACACCGATAGGACATGTAATACGCTTCAATATGAGGTCCTCATCCAGTTCCCTGTTCAGAGTGATTCTGCCTATAGGATCCTCCAGCGTAATCAGTTGTTCGATTCCGGCTACTACGTCACGAAGCTTACCCTCATCAAACTTGAGTCTCTTGACTATTGCCTCCGCTACTCCATTTTCAGCAGCATAATCAAGATCCTTTCTGTTTTCAGCAAATATTTCGTCTTTCTTGTCCTGAAGAGCCTCTGCCACAAGCTTCAGCGCTTCACATCTTTTCTCGTTACTAAGCGCTGCTACAAGCGGAGCAACACTCTTCATTTTCCTAACTTCATCTCTTACAACCATATTATCCCCCGCTCTATCTCTTAAAACCATCCATTTATAAAATCCATAGCTTCTCCGAATATCTGAGGTTCATATAAAATACTAATGATGTCGGTATCAAAAACAGCTTTGGACACCATATGACATACTAATCATTTTTGTAACTCTTTATATCAATACCTGTAAGTCCGAACTCATCATATATTGTAAGAGTTAATGTATAATCATAATCCGGATCCTTATATGAATATTCCCAATAATTAAGGCTTTCTGCATAGTAAGGTTCTTCAGTAGGCTCTCCATATGCAGCCTTCACATCATCAACTGTGCTTCCCCAGGTAATTCCCTTAGGAAGAACAACCTTTGGATAATTCTCTGTTTCGCACCATCTTCGGTCCAGATCCAGAGCCCATATACTGGTTTCCTTGATATCCTTTGTCTCACCACTTATATTCATAAATCCAACTTCATATTCGAAGTCTTCATCTATCTCCGGATTCTCAAGATAAATAGTACTAAGTGTATAGTTATTGGGCTCAAGGGTATATCCCTCTTCCTTGCCATAATCCGCAAGGTCAAATGTATATTTGTCTGAAATAAGTGAATAATCAAATGGCAGATGATATACTACACCATCTATTGAAATCTGCTCAGAATAAATATCATCTGAAAGATCAGCAGGTGTTTCAGCCGCATTACTTGCAGAGGCTGTTTCTTCTGTTGTTGCCTCTGTTGTAGCTTCAGTGGTTGCTTCTGTTGTAGCTTCAGTAGTTGCTTCTGTTACCTCTTCTGTTTCTGCTTCTGTAGGAGCTTCTGTTGTTCCATCATCTAATATTTCAACTGAACTCTGATCAAATTCATACTTAAGTATAACCCATTTGTCCTTGAATCTAAGAATCTCCATATCAACTGCTTCAGATATTCTGACTTCCTGTCCGGAAACCACCTGATCAGCCTCTATTTTAATCCTTCTGGTTATTCCTTCATCAACTTTAAGACCTTTTATACTTTTCTTGATTTCTTCACTCGTCAGCTTACCTTCATCAAGCACTTCAATAG
This sequence comes from Lachnospiraceae bacterium UBA4381, assembly GCA_002391105.1. Lineage (GTDB taxonomy): Bacteria > Bacillota > Clostridia > Lachnospirales > Lachnospiraceae > Eubacterium_Q. The sequence goes on from DGRT01000162.1 coordinate 22,278, forward strand.
TACTAAGATCAAACTCGATATCAGCATCTGCTACTGTATTAAAAGCATCAACAAGTACATCTTTATTATCGAGATATTTTTCATCCGGGAAGCATGCAAGATATCCCTCTTCATCTTCCTCATTAAATGAACTAAATAATGCATTTGTAATCTTGTCAGCACTGGAAAGTCCATTGTTAATCCTTGGCTTTAACAGATTGACCAGAAGTACACATAAAAGAGCAAAAACTACAACTGCTGCTGCAATTATTCCGATGATAATACCTGTTTTGCTTCCGCCCTTACCTCCAGAACTCTTCACAGAATTTGGCTGCTGTGGCTGACCGTATCCCG
>DGRT01000036.1 GCA_002391105.1 Lachnospiraceae bacterium UBA4381
CATAGCCATCCATACTGAAGCCACTGACGAATCCATATACGGAATTAAGTACAACAAGTGCAAGAGAAAGTGAAAGGATTACTGTGACCAGCTTTTTCTTTGGCTTTCCATTTTTATCCATTTCTTCTGTATATTTAACTGTTTCAACAGGTGAAACCTTTGATGCTTTGCGGCAAGGCTCCATAGCGCTTATTATTACTGTGATATAAGAGAATAAGGCTGCGCCAAGAAGAATCCATACATTTATATGAAGCTCGCCCTTTCCAACATTAACTGTATCAAACTGTCCTGAAATGATTGGAAGAAGAAATACTGCAACCAGAACTCCAAGAGCTGTTCCAACAGGAATACCGATAAGTGAAATGATATTTGCTCTCTTCATCACTATTTTCCTAAGCTGTTTTTCTGTCGTTCCGATAGTCTTAAGCAGCCCGAATTCCTGAATGTCTGAAATAATATTTATATCAAATATATTGAAAATAATCAGATAGCCTGCAAGCATAAATACAGCGCATAAGGATAGGCAGATAATTACCATAGTTGGATCAAGATTGCTGGTTCCATAAGCCCAGTTAACACCATAGTCAACATCTTCTCTTATTCCGGTTCTGGCTATAAGCTTCAGAATCTTACCTTCAATATTTAAGCTATTATTGAAATTAAAATCTACCGAATATCTTCCGACATAATCATTTGTATCAGATTCCGGAAGCGGTACTGTCTTGGCAGGTGCATACTTTTCCTGAAAGCCTTTTGAGAAATATGTCATCTGCGAAGGATTTATCGGATCTCCTTCATAGATACCGCATACTGTAAATTCTTTCTCTATCACTTCATTTTCTAATTCAATATCAAGAGTAACCTTACTACCCACTTCTGAGGGAACACTCAGAGCCTCAAGTACAACATCACTCAGAACAACCTCGTCCTCTGCTTCCGGCATTCTACCCTTTGAAGGATAGCTGAAGCCTTCTTTTGCATTTCTATCCTCAGCGAAGTAACACTCTGCATGAATCTTCTTCAGCTCCTCATTTGAGAGCATACCTACCATGATTCTGTATGATACAGTTTTTAACTTTGGATCATCCTTAACCTGATTATATTCAGCCTCTGTCAGATACTTAAAACTACCGTGACAGCTTCCGCCAGCCTGTCTCATCGAGCCTTCCTGAATCTCATTTAACATACTTCCTCCGACAGAGAAAAGTGAAGAGAAAAGAAGACTTGTTAAGATTACAGCCATGACCAGTACCACATACTTATTAAACTTTGCCTTTATTCCACTTACTGCTATATTACTAATTACTTTTTTATTATCTACATTCTTCATTGTTCTATCCTTTTTTTTATGTCTTGTATATTAATTTAGTAAACAACCAGAACATCGCTCGCAAAATAACCGGACTAATGCCGAGAATGAATCTGTGTACTAGCGTGTCACTATATGACCATCCTCGATTCTGATGGTTCTGTCCGCCATCTGCGCTATCTCATCATTATGTGTGATCATAACTATTGTCTGATTAAATTTATTACCGGTAGTCTTCAGAAGTCCCAGTACATCCTGACTGGTTTTTGTATCAAGATTGCCTGTAGGTTCATCTGCCAGTATAATGGCAGGCTTTGAAGCAAGCGCTCTTGCTATAGCCACTCTCTGCTGCTGACCACCGGACAGCTTGGAAGGAAGTACCTTTAACTTCTTTTCGATTCCAAGAGTTTCGATTACATTTTCTATATATTCTTTATCAGCCTTCCTGCCATCCAGTTGAAGTGGAAGAACGATATTATCATATACACTGATTGAAGGAACCAGATTGAAGCTCTGGAATATAAATCCTATCTTTCTTCTCCTGAAGATACATAACTCATCTCCCTTAAGTCCTGATATATCTTTATCATCAATTATGACCTTTCCCTCAGTTGGATTATCAAGTCCTCCAAGCATATGAAGCAGAGTTGACTTTCCGCTTCCGCTGGTTCCTATGATGCTTACAAACTCACCACGCTCAACCTCTATACTCACATCATCGAGAGCCTTTACTAAAGTCTCGCCCTCTCCGTAATACTTCTTTAAATGTTCGGCAACTAATATACTCATATCCTGTCTCCTATTACTTATTCTTTAATGCTTCCATATCGAAGCTTTATTTTTTTACAATACGAATAGTAACATAGAATTATTACCAGATTATTTCCAGATTCTTTCATTTTTGAAAGATTCTATATTTAAGTATCTATTCACTGTCAAACAAAAAAGAGCCTATCCCATCTCGGGATACGACTCCTTTATCATTTACAAGAGAGTTACTTTCTTAGATATATTATAAACTCTCCACCTTTTCTCTTATTGTTTGGAACAACCTTGATATATCCATCTTCCCTGGAAAGAATCTCTCTGGTCAGGTAGAGACCTATTCCGACTCCCTCCTCCTGCTGAACCTCTTCTCCCCTGAAGAATCTTCCGAATATCCTCGCTGCATCCTCCTCAGTAATACCCTTTCCTTCATCTATAACATGTATTTCCGCATACATGTCAGTTTCAGAAATTCTCACATCTATTTTGCCACTCTCCGGGGAATACTTAACTGCATTATCCAGAACATTTACCAGCGCTTCCAGTGTCCACTTCATATCAAAGCTTGCTTCAATATCACTTTGAGAAGAATCCAAAGACTTAAATGCTATCCCACGCAGCTCTGCCTTCTGCTTCACTGCAGCTATACCTGATTCCACCAGCAAACTCACCCGTGACCTTGCAGCTTTCACCTCCAGAGTACCACTTTCAAGTCTCGAAAGCTTAGTAAGCGAATCAATAAGAAATTCCAGCCTTTGATTCTGTCTGTTTATTTCATCTGCATACTTTCTGACTTTCTCCAGAGATTTCTTTATACTCTCAGAATCTTTTCCTCTTGCCTGATTAATCTCTTCCGAAAGCAGCTCAGTGTACATTTTAATATTCGTCATCGGTGTCTTCGTCTGATGAGATATATCAGATATAAACTGTTCCAGTCTATGCCTTTCAGCCTCCAGATTCTGACTGGAGATAACCGACGTTCCAAGAAATTCCTTCCATTTGGATTCGAGTCTGGACAGCTTTGTTTCATCGTAGTTACTCTCCACGAAGGATCCGTTTATTGCATCGTCCAGCATCTCATCCAGTCTTTCAAGTGTTTTATTTCTTAACATATATATCTCCGATTCGCAGAGCTCCTGCCCCACTGCCTGCTCATATAATGACTAACCATCCGCTCCCACATATATAAGCGTGAGATATGGTTGGACTTCAATCAAACCTATAACCCTGTCCATATACGGTACTGATGTATTTTTCTTTACCTCCGGCAGAGAGTTTGCTACGAAGTCTGTTAATAGTAACTGAAAGAGCATTCTCCTCAACATATTCACCACTATCTCCCCATAGCCTCTCTATAAGTGTATCTCTGGTAAGTATGAGTCCCCTGTTATCCAAAAAGATTTTAAGAAGCCTCTGCTCATTTACGCTAAGGAATATTTCTTCATTTCCTTTACTAAAGGTTAACTTATCAAAGTCAAAAATCATTCCGTCTATCTCATATATATTTGAAGAACCGGCATCCATTTTCTTATCCGAAGCCTCCTGCTGCTGTGTAATCCTGCTTCTTCTCATAAGTGCATTTACTCTTGCCCTGAGAACCGCAAGACTAAATGGTTTCGTAAGGAAATCATCCGCTCCGATAGTAAGTCCCGTTACCTCATCTATCTCCAGATCATTAGCTGTAAGAATCAATACCGGAACATCACTTCTCTCCCGCACGAACTTAAGATAGTCATATCCTATTCCATCCGGAAGATTCAGATCAAGAATAATGAGGCACAGCTCGCTTCCATACTTCTCAAATCCCGTCTTTGCAGCTCCTATCGTATATTCCTTATGAAAAGCATCCGCAGCATCAGCTAGTGATATAGATATTCCCTCGCTTAGCGATTTATCATCTTCAACTATTTGTATAACCATAATATCCATTCCTTATATTACAAAATCCAATAATGATATCATATCCATTTTTGAACTATTGAAAATAACACAACTTATGCTGTCGAAGGATCAGAATCCTTGCCTGATTTTCAGCCCACGCCATATAATAGGAAAATGGCATAGACAGACTCTTCTGCCCTCGTCCTTGATATTCATCATCCCGTACCTTGGAATTCCATCTTAGAATTATATCACAACTTTACCCACACGAACATTATTAACTATCAGTATTCAGTACAAAAGGCAGCCCACCTTCTCCTATCAGATAAAACTCTTAGAGGAGGAGGTCGGATTTGATATCTTTGAAAGAAATGGCAAAGGCGCAACTCTTACCCCCGCAGGTCAGCAGTTTGTCAGCTTTCTTATCAGTATGCGGGAGGATATGAAGCGCGCCATCGAGCAGGGACAGAATTTCAGTTCCAGATACAGAGACAGCATAAGCTTAAGCCTTATGGTAAGACAAGCTATATACTTCCTGCCGGAAGCCATCCGCAGCTTTGAGAAAGAAGAGTCACATGTGCAGATTACTCCAAAGTTCCAGTACGAAGGCGGCATGGACTCCTTCCTGAAAAATGATGTCGATATACTCTTCACCTTAAAGGAATATACAAAACAGCTCGCAGGCACCACCGTCCACGAGCTGTTCAGAAGTCATATATATTTAATTACGGACAAGGATGACCCACTTGCCTCAAAAAACGTCATAACCGATGAAGATATATACGGAAGAACCCTCATGGTCGGAGGGGGCTCCCCTGCACTCCTGCGTTCTGTCCAGCAAAAGCTTATGTCATCAGGAAGGATATCTTATTTCAACAGTCCGGATCATGAGACAACACTTACAAATGTTGCTGCCGGACGCGGCGTATGCCTTGCGCCGGGCTTTTTAAATGATCACAGCGACCAGTTTTCCTGGATTCCTTATGATTGCAAAGATACCTTTGACTGTGTACTCTGCACTCATAAAACAGATAACAGGGATAGTCTGCAGAAATTCATCAGAATCCTGAAACAGCTATACAATGAGGCTGTGGCATTTCCTTTATAATATAACAGCTTAAATCCGTGATAATTCTTCAGGATTAAAGCTTTATATTCTTCTGCCATAATAGTTGTTAATTCTATCCTTTTCATGTCACTTTATCTATTATTTATAGCTTTCGCAATCGAAGATTCGAGAACGCCTCCACATTGCGGACATGGCGTATCTTTTTTTAAACCTAATTTAATTGAATCACCATGTGTATATACCTTACCGCAAGAGGCACACTCATACATTGGTATTTTATTTAATAAATTGGAAATTCCGCCTCCTGCCACCTGTTCAAGTTCCTCTGTTGTCAGTTCATTTAACTGACCATCAATCTTCGCTTTCAGTTCATCTCTTCTGTTATCTCCCATTGTAATTACCTCCTTATCTAACTGTACAGAATCCAACTATTACAAAGAAACCTAAACATATAGTACCATACGATATACATATTAACAACCTGTGAATTCAAAAGCATAGAACTCAACATTTACATATGTATCATACCGGATTTAAGATAACTGCTTTTATGTTTAAAAAATATATGCTACTATGATATACGTAGTTAAAGTCAAAATGCCTTCCCACCTGCAGGAAAGGCATCACTAATTATTCTGTATAGAGGCTAAAGCTATGGATGTATCATTTATTTCAGTAAATGCGCAAAACAGCATACGAATCGATGCAAATGGAATTATTATCTATGTAGATCCATTTCAAATAAAAAAGGAAACCGGCGATGCTGATTTTATACTTCTGCCGGAATAAATCATCCTGTCGAACCCGGAAAAGCTTACTCCGTAAATGGTCTCAGCTTTGAAACTGTTGCCATGTATAATAAAGCGAAACCGTTTCATCTCAAGAAAGCAGGCTGGTGTGGATATATAATTAATATCTCAGGAACCCGTATATATATAGCCGGAGATATTGATGATATAGACGAGGCAAAGTCCGTAAAATGTGATATTGCCATGATACCCATCGGTGGATTCTATACAATGAACTATAAAGAAGGTGCAGCTCTCATTAACACTATGAAGCCACAGGTTGTTATTCCGACTCACTATGGAACAGTTGTAGGCAGCCCAACTGATGGAGAGAACTTTGCAAAGCTCGTAGATAAAAATATACAGGTGGAGCTATTACTCTGATTCCCGACAGGTTATCCTCTATCTGCGTATTTACCTCAGCTATCTGAACCCTGTTCTCCTTAAATGCTTTCTTCAATAAGCACAGAAGTAAAACACGTAATCAGCTTTTACAGGCTTTTCTGAAATTAAAACATTATTTTATCAGAAAAACAAGAAAAGCTTAAAAAGGGGAGTAACTTTCATTACTCCCTCATATTCGCCACAGGAATTTATCAAATAATCCCTAACTCTTCATTTCTTTTTCTTGTATTTTCGGCCAGCTCCTCAAGAGTACAGGGCTCGTAATTATTGAGCATACATCCGGCATTAAAGGCTCTCTCCTGCTTCATCATATAGATGGTATCTTCATTAACCCTTGTATGAACATGACCATATACATGATAACTGTCACGATGCTTCTTATCCCAGCATATAATAGGAAAATGACATAGACAGACATTTCTGCCCTCGTCCTTGATATTCATTATCCAGTCAACTGATTCAAAGCACCTCATTGCCCTTTCATTTTTCATAACACGGGAAGGATCATGATTACCAATAACAAGATGTATATGTCCTCTAAGTTTTTCCAAAACTTCATATACGCTTCCTATATCTTTATACGCCACATCACCCAGAAGATACACCTGGTCATCATCCCGTACCTTGGAATTCCATCTTACAATTATATCCTTTGCCATCTCATCTACATCAGTATAAGGTCTGTCATCAAATCTGAGACAGTTCGTATGCCCCAAATGCAGATCAGATATATAATAATTCTTCATAAAGCACCTCTTATTTAAATGTAAAATCTTTCAAACATCAGAAGAAATCTGATTTGCTGTTAAGCTGTCCTTCGGATATCTGTGTCATTCTGAAACACAAGAATATCCTCTATGGATATCTCAAATACAGCAGAAAGAACTACCAGATTATCGATAGTTGGCATAGCTACACCCTGCTGCCACTTGTATATTGCCTGTGGTGTACCAAACCCAAATATTTCCTGAAGGTCTCTTACTGTAAGACCTGCCTGCTTACGGAGCCTGGTTATGTTCTTACCGGTTCCGACCGTATCTATTATTGGAATCATATCCATCTTGTCCTCCTATTCCGGTTTCTGAGGAGAACAAGCTTTGCACTACTCAGAAGCCTTAAAATTATATATAGGATGCAACACTTCTATGACATCAACCGACTCTCTGATCACATCAATGATATCCTCAAGAGACTTGTATGCCATTGGCGCTTCATCCAAAGTATTTTCATTAATCGAAGTGGTATATATACCCTTCATAGTTTCCTGATACTCTTCCATAGAAAGCGTATCCTTTGCCACTGTACGTGACATGAGCCTTCCTGCTCCATGAGGTGCCGAATAGTTCC
>DGRT01000009.1 GCA_002391105.1 Lachnospiraceae bacterium UBA4381
AGCCTGCTGTTGCTGCGATGGTTGCACATACTCTGTACTTTCCTGCTTTTGTTGGAACCTTTGAAGAATATTCTATATCTTCATCAGAGTCATCCGTTAGTTCAGCATACTTATAAGTTACATTGGCGCCATCTTTATTTCCTTCTATCGATGGCGCATTTGGTGTATCACCATAGGTCCAGCCTGTAATTGTAACTGCTGCTCCATCCTGATGCTCATCATCCTTTGTATCAATATCAGCTTTAGTTATTGTAAAGAATACAGAAGTATTTAACTGAAGTTCATAATTCTTTGCATCATTTCCATATAGTCTAACTACTTCTGCTTTATGCTCTCCAACAGATGTAGCTGCACCAGTAACTGTTGCATTAACAAAGTCACCTTCTGCTTTATTACTTATTTCTACTGTTGGGCATATATCACTTCCACTATAAACAGCAGTTAATGCTCCTCCAGGCCATGTTGTGTCTCCAAGTGTCCACTTAAACGATGCAACACGCTTTTCGATTGTAACACTAATCTCGCCTGCAGGTTTTTCTTTTGAACTTGAACTGCTATAGTTCTCTGCTGGTTCAAGATACCAACTAACCTTGTATGTTCCTGCATCCTTCGCCTTTGGAATCTCTTCCTGCCACTCTCCACCGTCTATGCTATAATAAATAGTTCCATTTAGTTCATCTGCAGTTTCAATTTCTACAAGAGCCTGCTCTTCTCCATTATATTTCAAATCCTCTACATCTGTAGGATTAGAATCTATGGTTGCTTTCTTTTTATTAACAGTAAGTGTTCCATTTTTGAATGTAATATTATAATTATCTGATTTAAGACCAGATGGAGTTATAACATATGTTCCGACAGGACTTGAAGTAGAATATTCACATTCACATTTTAATTGTCCATCCAGTTCAGCTTCTGTATCATCTCCCTGGAAACCGTCATATATTACTGTATATTCAGGAGCATCATCTCCATAAATGATCTCCTTATCTTTTGCAGTAACTATAAGTTCTGATTTTACTATTTTAAAATCATATTCATCTGCTGCTTCTTCTGAAAGCTTATAATTAGCTGCATCAGTTCCAGCAAGTTCCTTAATCTTTACAGAATAATTTCCTGCATCTGATGGTTCTTCAATACCATAATCAGTATCATCAGTCTTCTTATATTCATAAGAAATATCTACCTTATCTCCAGAAACAAGGTCTGTTATCTCAGCCTTAGGACTCTGAGAATTTCCTGAATAATCAAAGCTGCTACTATCCCAATTAACACCTACTTCCTTCTGGGCAATCTCAAAATCACAAGTAGCTGATTTTTCAGCATATCCTGCTGTTGCTGCTACTGTAGCCTGTACAGTATATGCTCCCGCATTTGTCGGAACTGCACTTATATAAGTCGAGTCATCTGCATCTTTAGCTTTATACTTATAGGTTACATTTCCACCTTCTTTATTTCCTGTTACTGATGGAGCATTTGGTGTCTCACCATATGTCCAGTCTGTGATTGATACTGATATTTGGGCATTACCATTTGATGTAATCGTATAATGTACAGATGCATCATCTGGTAAACTGTAATTAGCCGCTGCTGTTCCTGTAAGCCTTACTGCTTCTGCTGTATGAGTTCCAACAGCAGTGGCTGCACCTGATACTTTAACTGTTACGGTATCTCCTTCAACCAGATTATCAATTGTTGCAGTTGGGCATTTATCTGTTCCATCATACACAGCAGTAAGATCTGATTCATCAGTACCATCCCATGTTCTATCTCCAAGAGTCCACTTTAGTACTGCGGTTCTCTTTGATATAGTAAAGTAACCTGTTGCCTCTTTATAGTTTGTATTTACAGGTTCAGCCTTTACAACATATGTTCCTGCTTCAGTAGGAACTAAGACCGTATATGCGCTGTCCTTTGCACCTGACTTTTTATAATAGAAATTAACTGCATCACCATATCCCGTAACTTCTGGAGTATGCTCTGCTGTATCTCCATATACCCAGTCTGTCATGGATACTGTCATACCTACATCTGCTTTTGATATGGTAAAGTTAGCTGTAGCTACTCCACCAAGATAGTTCTGTGTTTCTCCAACAGTTGCCTTAAGTGTATATGTACCTGCATCTGTCGGAGGAGTTGTTTCATATGATGCATACGCTGAATCATCTGCATCATATTCTTTCCAATCATATGTAACATTTCCATTACCGCTGTTTCCAACTATTACAGGGGTATTATTCACTCCACCGTAGGTCCAGCTCCCTATTATAACCTTCGGATCTATTTCAGCCTTTTTTATTATAAATTCTATCGTATTATTTGTCGGAAGCTTATAGTTACTATTCGTAAGTGAAGCTGTGGCAGTATAGTTTCCGGCATCAGTTTTAGCGCCTGCAACCGTTAGATTACATGTGTCACCGGCTAGAATGCTTCCTTCACCCAGTTCGCATGATGGAACATGAGAGGAACCATCATATGTAAACTGAGTTTCCGTACCCCAGTTTAATGTGACCTCTCTGGGTTCAATATTAGCCACAGTATATGTCTGATTTCCATTTGAAGCCAGTTTATAATTTGCAATATTCATACCATCAAGAGTCAGGTGTGAAATATTAACAGTTTTAGAATTTTCTGCAGCTACATCCACAAATGTTCCTGTAGCTGTTACTGTCAGTTTATCTCCTGATACCAGACCCGCAAATGTCACATCAGAGAAATCCAAATCTGCTGTATTTGTTTTATCATATGTTTTATCCTTTGCTCTTATACCGGATATGATTATATCTTTCTTAGCTATTGTTACTTCCTTTACTTGAGGATTTATACCATTATGATTAGAATCTCCAACCACCTTATACCACACATAATAAGTCCCTGCGTTTTTTGCGACAGGACTGGTTACAGACCAGGCTGAATCCGATGTGGGTGCGCTTGTCTGGGTACCTAAAGCATAGTACAAAGTTCCTCCAGAGGAAGTACCCACTGTTACAAGTGCCTGATCTGCGCCATTATATGTAAGATTATTAGCAACCGGCATCTTTGTTACAGATGAGTCAGCCTTAGAAACATTTAGTGTATAACTTGCTTTATTAGTAGCATAAGTATAATTAGTTCCATCTGTTACTGTTGCGGTAATCTTAGCGCTTCCTTGTCCAATAATCGTTACCTGACCTGTTGATTTATTAACAGTCGCTACATTGGTATCACTGCTTGAATAAGAAACTGAGCCATCACCAGTTTTTGTAAGATTATTTGAAAATGCTGCATTTCCATAAGTCTTATTGATTGTTGGTTCTGAGAAACTGATACTACCAGATGCTTTACTGATAGCAATACTGACACTTGATGTGACTGCCGAATCACTATGACTGCTATCTCCTTTTGTATAAGCCTGGACATAGGTTGTTCCTGCATTCGTTCTTGATGGAACTGTCATCGACCAGCCTCCCCAGTTAGCATTATTTTCACTAGTCCTATAATATACTGTTCCGCCAGAAGCACCAGTAGACGTTATACTATGAGAGTTGCCATTGTATGTGCCTGACCAGCCAATGAGCTTCGGTGCAATGGCAGGACCTTTGATTACAATTGTATAGACAGAAGTTTCTTCACTGTCAGCGTGAAAATTATCGCCAACAACCTTTGCTTTGACATACGTGGTTCCTGGTTCTGTACGGCTTGGTACATCCGTTGTCCAATCGTTCCATGTAGAATTATCGTTGCTGGTTGCATAATAGACTGTACCACCGCTTCCGCCGCTGGTGCTAATGGCGTGGGCGCTGCCATCATAATTGGCGGTCGTATCGGATAATGTAGGTTTGGTCGAAGGCTCGGCAACCGCGACCAAGTCAAAGGCAACCCCACCGCTGCAGTTAGCACAGCTTTGACCAATATTGCAGATTTTCCATTTTGCTGCATCGTTTGGCAAGCTGTCGAGTGTAAACGTGCAGGATGTCGGTCCTTGACCACTACTACCATGATTTGCAGCGAAAAAACGTAAATAGCCATTACTGTATTCACCATCAGTGTTGCCTGAATAGGAAATCGCCGGATGGTATTTGTTTTCTTTCGCATCCTTGAACGTAATACCTATAAACATGTTTTCAGGTCCGCTATTATTCGGCCCACTTCTATTATTGTTATAACCATTAAAGACTAATTTTGTGTCCTTATTATAGGTAGCCTCCGTTATGTTGTGGGTAAGATTATTTACGTTAGAAAGAGTAAACGTAAAGGTTTGTGTCACCGCATCCGTCACCACTATCTCATATTCCACACCATCCACAGTAACCTTCATCCACTCATTACTTGTAAATGCTTGATGTGCAGTAACTATCCACTCTCCACTTTCATTTGCCGCAGAGAAAAGGCTTTCATCACTTACACTTACTGCAGTTATATCACTGTCAGTTGCTAAACTTCCGTCAGTTTTATATATTCCAACGTAAGAAAGTATATCAGTTAACAGAATGGAAGTATCTCCATTCATAACATACTGCTTCTCATCATAGGTAAATTCAACTGTATAATATGAAAATCCGTCTGACTCCACCGTAACTTCATTTACATCCTCTGATACTGGAAGTGACTCAGCGTTTAATGCTCCGCTTTCGTCAGAGATATGATATACCTCTGTATCAAGATTTTCATTTCCAGCCTCTGACATAGCAAATGAAACCTGAACAGACTGTCCGTCTGCAGGCTGAAGTTCGTAGCCATCTTTATCCAGAACCTTAATATCAAATGTATAAGAAGCAGCAACCTTTGCATCTGCATCTCTTTGTTCTGCGATGACCGCATCTACTTCTTCTTCCACATTTGCTAATACACTTTCTACACTTAGATATGCACCCTCAGGAAATATGCCTTCCTCTGCAGTAACCCTAACCTCCACTCCAGAGATGCTTTGAGTCTGCTCGAAATATGGCATTATTTCCTCTTCTGAAGATGCTTCCAGAATATCTTCATTTTCTTCCTCTTTAGTGGGAATCTCCGAAGCGTCTTCCTCTTGTTCTTCGCCCGAAGTACTATCCGTAGCTATTGCTGTTTGTTCTTCATCCGAAGTACTATCTGCAGCTATTGCTACTTGCTCTTCATCCGAGGTACTATCCGTAGCTATTGCCGTTTGTTCTTCATCCGAAGTACTATCTGCAGCTATTGCTACTTGCTCTTCATCTGAAGATGCATCAGTTACCGACGCATATTCCTCTTCTGTAATATCAATTTCCTCTGCCATTACAGTCGATGGAAATAAACTCACGACCATAGCAACAGTCAGAATGATTGATATCAGTCTCCTGATCTTATGTTTCATGAAACTTCCTCCTTCTTGAATAATAAAAAAGACAAAACCAATAAAGGAATAAACATCCCGTTGGTTTTGTCTTTCATAAAATACTCAATAAAACAAAAGGCATATGTGCCCTATGTATGTATGTATGTATGTATGTATGTATGTATGTATGTATGTATGTAAAGATTTTATTTCATATTTTTTCATAGTCAAGCCCTTTAATTCAATCCAAACATCCAATATATTTTGAAGTACTACAACCGCCACCATAATCATTTAAGATTTTACCATTTTTTGATATAGTCCGTCAACAATTCTGAAGCAAATGACAGAGTAAATCTACTTACGAATGGTTACCATTCACGGGTTAACCCATCAAAAAACCGCCTTGCAGCGGGGATTCGATATAGAATTATTCAGTCTCTAATAAGACCATACTTTTCATATGGTTAAATCGGTTAGTTACTTCATCAAACAGATTTTTCTCTGTTCCCTTTATTGATTCCATTATAGATAAACCATCGCAATAATATTCAAGTCCTGACATACTTGTGAATGACATTACCTGATGGGCTTTTCTTTTGAACTTTCTTCCCATTCGCTTAGCTATGCTATTTGTTGGAGGAACAGTTGTATCTCTTAAAAACAATACATAATCTTCAAAATCATCTTTTATTCTATTAAATGTATTATATCCATCTAGATAGTAATCAGATGGCGGTTCGTACTCGTACTCGCTTTCTGCCAGCGCTATTATCTCCTGAAAATTATTTATTCTTTTTTCAGCCTCCATTCGGGCCGGCGAACACAATAATCTCTGGTTTTTTCTCCTCAGTTTGCATATTGTCTCCTTCCATCTGGGAACTCTAAATATGCTCTTCTCTTCTCATTATCGTACTTCGCTACAGGCTCTCCTTTTATGCGACGTTCTTCGTTATCAATACGAATAGCTTCCTTAAATCGTTCTGTCATTTCCTCATCAGAAACTCCGCACATAGAATCTAACTCGTTTGTCATATTATACTACCCTCCATTTCTTCTCATCACCCCTACAATGTGACAAGGTGCCTGTCCCCTTGTCACATTCCTCAGTTATTCGTTATCTGTAACCGGTTTACTGTTCAGAACTTCCTTAACAAACGAAATCGGTTCATTTACAAGCGCTGCTATCTCCTCTAATGTATGACCGTCTAAGCTGAAGGCTCGTATCATGCCTTTTTTTACACCTTTTGCTTCTCCTTTAGCTTCTAATCTATCCATCCACGCTTCTCCCATTTTTGACTCTCCCTCCTTTACCTGTTTCTTCACTACTTTCCATTCATCAGTAAATCTTACATCTCCCGTAACTGCCTGAAATGTGACAAGGTGCCTGTCCCCCTGTCACTTGTAGGGGGCAAGGAAACGTTTCATATCATTTCTGTCTGATACTATAACTTTTTCTCTGGCTTCTGTCAGTTCTCCTGCTACAGAGTAATCCACCCCTGCCTTCCTCAAAGCGTCCTTCATCAGATCAATCCTCTCTGCCGGACAGACGCCGACTACACCGCCTGTTCCTAAAAGCTGGTAAGGATTCAGATTAAAGTATTCGCATATTTCTATAGTGGACTGTTTGATCGGAATATGTTCATGTATTACCTTTACTCCCAGCCCGCATCTCTCAGACACTTCGTATAAAGTTCTGTATATGCCACCAAAGCTTACATCATGGATATAAACCGCTCCACCCTCCAGCATAGCATTTGCCGGTACTGTAATCTCATAGTCCCCGGGATTATCCGAACCCACAGCACTTCTCAGATAAGAGGGAGCAAATCTTTCTGCCAGTCTTTCCATATTTTCTTTTATGATACATGCTGCTCCGTATGCTCCGGTATCACCGACTAAGATTATCTTATCTCCGGGCTTTGCTCCCTTCCTGTCTGACAGAACCTTGTAAGCATCACATGACATATATCCAAAGGCTGTTATCAAAAAGCTGCAACCTTCTTTCATATAGCTATTTCTAACAGTATTGCCCCCGGCAATCCTTATCTTTCTCTTTCTGCATATTTCCGTTAGACTATTCATCTCTCTTCTTAGTACCTCTTCGGAAAGCTCTTCGGATGCCTGAATATCTATAGTTATAGATTCCGGAAATACACCGGCTGTGGCAAGGTTGTTAATGGCTCTGACGAGCGCCATTTCGCCAATTGGCTCTATGTCATTATAGCCCTTTCCGGATATGAGAACCATCTGATTATTACATGCACCACCGGAGTATGTATCGTTTCCCTGCATATCGGAAACTGCCTTCGAATCTGATGTGGACCATCTTTCTTCCTGAGGTCCGTAAATTACCATATAATCATCACCAATTCCTGTACCTGCAAATACAGCCGGCACATGCCTGATTATACTCCTCTCCAATATTCTGCTTTCAATCGTTCCACTCATATCTTCCACCAATCTTCTGTTCTGATCGTCATCAAATCGCTGAACCCGTTTCCTTTAAAAGACTTCTGCTCAGCGATACACAGATACACACACTACGCTTCTTATAAATATGACATATCATAATCGCCTTTGAAATCAGACTTTCTCAGCAATATGATAGTCATATTATTATATTTTCGTTACTGTTCATGCCATGCAATCGCTGAACCCGTTTCCTTTCAAAAAACTCCCGTTCAGCAAGGCGCACGCTACGTCTCTTATAAATATGGCACAAATAAAAATCTACACCATCATTATAGCCAGTTTCAACCAACTGTACTACTCATTTCTGATAGTGTAGATCTATAAATATTTCATCTTATGGTACAGGTGTCAAAGTACCTTTTGATACTATATGACACAATAACTACTCCATTCCTAAAAGCTGCTCCTATTGCATCGTCACCTACCTGTTATCCTTAGTAAGTGATGCTCTTATAATACCCTTGGGATCCTTGATAAGAAGACGTACAGTCCAGATAACAAGTCCAAGCGCAACCACTGAAAGTCCAAGAAATGCATCATTCAGCATGTCCTGTCCAGAAGGAGTAAAGTAAGCCGCCTTCAGCTCGACAAATTCAAATATTGCATCAACCATCCACATAAGAGCCGCTCCCCAGTACATAAATACCAAGGTTTCAAGAAGCATACTGTTATCCTTCCTGGTGTACCATTTTATTGTTGCAATGACTGCTGCAAAGATTGTTATAAGTAAAGTCATATGATATACCTCTCAAATTCTTAACTGCTACAACAAATCACCTTCATCAACTGCTTCCTTATACACCAGACTAATACACTGTTTCGTAATTAGCTGTACATCGTAAGCAAAGTAAATGGTACATTCGTGTAGAATAAACTATCACACATGCCGACGTAAAACTTAGCTGTAGTGGGCTACAGCGAAACATTATGCTGCGTATAATTCGGAAGTTTGATAAGCAAAATGTCAGTTAATCAGAAAACAATATACTGATTATACTTCTATATACTGATTATACTTCAGATACAGCATCCTCAGCTTTCTTGTCAGCACGCTTAACTATTGCATCAGCAACAACACATACTCCTGCCCATACAACAGTAGTAAGAACAGCCATAGTTACACCAACAGTAGCCATTTCCTTAAACATTTCCATTGCATTTTCATAGCTGGACATCGCTGTAAGGAATGGGAACCATGGAACTACCTCTCCATGCCATACATGCTCAAATGCAAGAAGCAATACACCACCCCAAAGCATATATTTAAGCCAGCTAAGCTTTCTGCTGAAAGAAACCTTACCTGTGTGAGAAGTCTCAACTGCACCTTCTGCTGAAGTCTCAGTCTTAACTACACTTTCTTCTCTTTTTGAAACGATCTTTTCTGCTACTGTAACGACTACAGCCTCAACTGCAGGAACTACAAAACAAGCCATAATGATACCTCCTTATATAGCTTGTACATTGATACATAAATAATGTGACAAGGTGCCTGTCCCCATGTCACACAGTGTGACAAGGTGCCTGTCCCCATGTCACATTACGACCAATGTACTAGATTAATATAACACTACCAATGAAACAACCTGTCAAACAACATCATAATATAGAATAATCCAATAAATCAAGCTGTTATTACAGTAATTTTTGTTTACCCCAGAACCTCTCTGGATACCTCCAGTGCTCTGGCAATAACCTGATCCATATCGTAGTATTTATACTCACCAAGTCGTCCACCGAAAACTATCTGTCTTCCCTGAGCCTCAAGCTTCCGGTTTTCTTCCTCAGCGAGCTTTCTGTACTCCTGATAAAGAGCACCATTCTTCTCATCATTTACCGGATAGTAAGGCTCGTCCCCCGGCTTCCATTCAGAGCTGTATTCTCTTGAGATAACCGTCTTAGGCAGGTCACTTCCATCCTCTGCCTTACCAAACTCAAACCATTTATGCTCGATGATACGAGTCCATGGCGTTTCACTGTCTGTGTAGTTCACAGCAGCATTTCCCTGAAAGCTCGGTTTATCAAGAAGCTCATTCTCAAATCTTACAGATCTGTACTCCAGATTACCCAGACTATATCCAAAGTAAGCATCGATAGCACCTGTGTAGATAACCTTATCTGCCAGAGCATCGTACTCATCCTTCTCAGCCAGATAATCAACACCAAGCCTTACCTCCGTATCTCCCAGCATATTTGCAACCATTTTGGTATAACCACCAACCGGAATACCCTGGAAAAGCGCATTGAAGTAGTTGTTGTCAAATGTAAGTCTTACCGGAAGTCTTCTGATGATAAAGCTTGGAAGCTCGGTACATTTTCTTCCCCACTGCTTCTCGGTATAACCCTTGATAAGCTTCTCGTATATATCTCTTCCGACAAGCGAGATAGCCTGCTCCTCCAGATTGCAGGGAGCATAATTATCAACTGTTATCGTCTGTCCCTCCAGCTCACCAGCCGGCTCTCCGCCATGCTCAGCCGGAAACTCATCGCCGTAACACTCTGCGCCGGTTCTCTCCTTATATGCCCGCACGAACTCTTCCATAGCATCACGCCTCTGCTCGGCAATCTTCTCTGCAGCTTCCTCCGGAGT
>DGRT01000133.1 GCA_002391105.1 Lachnospiraceae bacterium UBA4381
CATAAAGATAAGACATAGACACAAAGCCCTTAACACCATTCAGATTTACTATCACATCTATCAGAAGATTAATGGCAAGACCACAGAATGCAGATATTGTAAAGCTTATCATTCCTCTTTTTAATACTTCCTTCATGACTGTTTCACCACCCTTTCCGCCTTGAGCCGTTCCTTAAGCTTCGATACATTTCTTCTGGAGGCATAGGTTTCATGCCCATTTTTCATTATAATCTTAATAGTTCCGGAAATACTCATATCAAGGCTTCTGATCTTTCTGATATTCACTATCTCAGACTTAGATATCCTCATAAAATGTTTTTTGGTGAGCTCCTCTTCAAGTTCATAGAGCTTACTGGATATGATATATCTTTCTTCTTCACCCAGAGCTATCACTCTCTGCCCCTCAGAATAGAACGCCACTATCTCTCCCGGTCTGAGCATGTGTCTGTCGCCCCTTTCATCTATACCGGCAAGACTTTCATCATACATCATATGAAGCTCAGACGATATATTTCTCACCTCATCGTTTATCTCACTATGACATATATGGAGTTCTATCTCAGAATACTTACTGTTTATCTCCGTCCTTATCTTCATCAGAATCTCCCGTTCATCTCTTTCTAAATATATGGCGGACAAGGCATAACACCCGTCCGCCAATAAAAAGTATAAAAAATTCTAAAGTATATTTCAAGTCAGGTCTGCTCTCATTTTTCTCCTGAAGATAGTACCTGAAAGAGCTGTCAGAAGCACTGCAGATACTATAACAACTATGATAGGAATAACAAAACTATCCTTACTGAAGTCCATATCTATAGAAGCTCTTACCGCCTTTGTAGCATAGTAAAATGGAGTGCATACGCTGATCTTTTTCATAACACCTCCCACTCCATCAACATCGAACCAGATACCACCTACGAAGGAGCCAAGAGATATAAAGATAGAACAGATTCCCGGTGCCGCCTTATCATTAAATAGTGTACCAACAATCATTCCTATTGCCGTAAACATCAGCGCCGCAGGAAGGAGAACAGCTATTGATATAAGAAGTCCGGCAAGACTAAGCTTTGAATCCGTAACTCCGGCTATTACCATTGATGCTGAAAATGCGATGACCGCCTGAACCAGTGCAACAGCCAGCATCGGAAGTATATAACCTATAGTAAAATCCCCGCTCTTCATAGGAGATGCAAACATCCTGATAAGAAAGCTGCCGTTTCTGTCCTTGGCAACACCAATAGCAGTAAAAAGCATAACAAAGGTCAGTCCGAAAATCGCGATTCCACCCGACAGATTGTCTATCCTGAAAAGTGTCATGCCCGCCTCCTTAGGTATGCTTGCATTCACCACTGACATTATAACCAGCATTACTATAGGAAATGCTATGCAAAATATATAGCTAAGCACATCCCTTGACATTTCAAGTATATTCCTCTTTGCAAAGTTGATTGTTCTATTCATTTCTGCCTCCTCGTTCTCTACACGATACATCAAATCATAAAAACCGGATTAGATTCCCACCCGATCTGCCTGATAGCTCATTTTAAAATGCTTCTGTAACGTAACTATATCAATTTCTGATTAACCTGCATTTTCAGCTACAGCAACGAACACCTCTTCGAGTCCCTTTTTTCCTGTCTCCTGCTCCAGTTCACTGAGGGTTCCCAGGCGAACTATACGTCCATCTATCATTATGGCTATCCTGTCTGCCAGGGACTCTGCTTCTTCCATATAGTGAGTGGTAAGCACTATCGTCATACTTTCCCTAAGTCTGTTTATTATCTTCCAGAGCTCTCTTCTTGCCAGAACATCGAGTCCCAGAGTTGGCTCATCCAGAAACAGTACCTTGGGTTCTCCGATTATTGCCATCGCTATAGAAAGCTTTCTCTTCCAGCCTCCCGAAAGATGCTTTGATTTTGTATCCTTATATTCTTCAAGTCCGAAGATTCTTATAGTTTTCTCTACACTTCCTTTTATATGCTCCTTATCCAGATATACTCCTGCCATAAATCTCAGATTTTCTTCAATGGTAAGATTATCGGCAACTGCAGTATCCTGTGTTGATATTCCCACAAGTCTCTTAACCATATCAGACTCTTTAATTACATCATGTCCAAGTATCTGAGCAGTTCCCTCTGTCGGTCTTGAAAGACCTGTAAGCATTCTTATGGTTGTTGTTTTTCCAGCTCCGTTTACTCCCAGAAGAGCAATCATTTCCCCCTCCGGTACAGAGAGCGATATATTATCTACGGCAGTTTTATTACCGTATCTTTTGGTAAGACCATTTGTAAAAATAGCATTTCCCATATCCCATCAGTCCTTTCTTATATGCATGTCTTTGTTTGAGCAGATATTACTATCTACGAAAGACGCTGCATACAGAAATGACATGAACGGTCAATTTTTTAATATAAATGGTATAGTTTGAGCCATTGCTATATCTGCATATTTACCTTGCGTAACCATGTCCGGCACCAATTATTACATCTATGGTAGCATTATAATATACTTCAACAGCCCTTTCTGAATACTTTATAGGTACAACCTCATCCTTCTTATTACCATGAATGAAATACTTTATCATTTTGTATAGGTATAATATAAAAAGTGTACAAGTTGAAGTTACCCTGTCAACTTGTACACTTTTGCATCAAATACTATCCATTTTTCATCAATCATCTGAAGCAGCATCACCTGTCATATCTATTATTCTTATTATTATATTGACCACCATTCTGACTCTTATATAAGAACCTGATAAACCTGAATATATTCCGAATGGTATTAATTCCTCTCTTTACAGAGTTCACTGCTCTTATCAGAATATTCTCCTTCTTCGGTTCCTTCTCGTCACCATAACGAACCTCTTCGGTATGCCCGCTACCGCCTGACTGCTGACCGGTATAAACCACCTTGTGCTGTCCTGCAGAATTACGATATATCTTATAGCCTGAGCCTTTAAGCTCGTTACATCTTGAGATATATTCACTTATTTCAAATTCATAAAGCCTGTCCAGTTCCTGGGATATACTATCTAAATTCATAAATGTTTCCTTTTCTATATCGGATTCCTCTGGCTTATAATGAACCTAATGGTCTTCGAGCCATTCCTCCTTCAGCCGGTCTATCTCCTCCTGAACCTCATCGGTTGGATAATACGCCCAGGTCTCTGAGGTTCCTATACTCTTCTTTACACTACCGTTATTAGTCAGAACAATATAGTGAATACCAACATCATTTGCATCTTCCTTATCTCCGGTTTGTATAGCAAAGTAGATTGTTTCCTCTTCATCATTAATTTTCGCCATATTAAACTCGGCATATCTTTCCGTCTCACTTTCAGGTCTGTTAGAGCCTCCACCATGATACAGATATTCTGTAGGTCTGTAATCAGAATTATCCGGTCCACTGACAGAGGTATATCTTTCGAAATTCCTGTCTTCTATGTGAGTGGAATCCATATATTCCTGAATATCCTCCTTAGTAATACCACACTCACTGATAACATTTGGTGCAAAGAGTGAATATACTGTATCAGCATCCTTATCTAAAAATGCCTGAACCACCTCATTTCTAAGCTTTGGACCATCTACATGATTATATTCTTTCTCAGTAAGCTTAACGCTTGTTACTGCATATATGACAACAATCCAGGGAAGCACCAGCATGGCTATTCCTATCCACATCCCTATCATCGGAGTTTTTATCCCCTGCTTTTTCTTGCTGAAATGTCTGATAAGCGAGATGATTATCATTGCAGCAGCTATTAGCGTAAGACCACCTGCTATGGCTATTATCACACCTATCACAGCAACATTAAGGAGCACTATAGACATACTTTTTCCCTTTACCTTCTATTATCTCATAGTTTTTCTGTTACGCTTATTCTTATACATTTTCTCATCAGCATTTCTCATAAGAATATGATAATCCTTCTGACCACTGGAAAGACTGTAGCCAATCGAGAAGCTGATATTTACCGTCTCACCATTATCAAGTGTAAGTGTACCTCCGTCCTGAAGTCCGGACAGCCTGTTGAGGTCATCCATAAGCTCAGACTCAGTCATATAACCATAGAGAAACATGATATACTCATCTCCTCCAAGTCTGCCCGACATATTACTGCGGCTTCCGAAGGAGCTGAGACTTTCACCAATCGCCTTGAGATATTCATCTCCTGCACTATGCCCATATTTATCATTTACTTCCTTCAGGTAATCAGCATCTGCCATAATTACCGCACCATAGCCAAGAGAATCCGTATCTTCAAACAGTTTATCCAGAGTTCCGTTTATCCCTCTTCTGTTGAGCAGTCCCGTGAGACTGTCTATATCCCTGTCCGTCTCCGCCAGAAGTCTCTTCTCTATCTCGCTTGTCATATCGATAAGCACGCCAAATGTATCATTTGCCTGCTTAACCTCTTCCAGCTTGATATATCTGGTATCTATACCATTCATAATATAGATACTTTCCTCAGATTCAAATGGATACTTCTTAATCTCGTCAATAAACTCCTGAAACTTTTTATAATCGGAAGTGAGCTCCGTAAGCTTTTTATAATTAAGACCAAGTATATCCGGTACATAATCTGTAAATCGCACGTTTTTCATGTTTATATTATATTCATAAACACCTATACGCATATTTGTCCGGTTTAATACAAAGGACATCTTATCCGTTGTAGCCAGGATTCCCTGTATTACTTCATTTATATGGCTGGAAAGCTCCTCAAATTCCTGACTTCCCTTTACCTCCACCTCCTTCTGCAGATTACCGGAGGTTATCTCAGTCAGATCACCGTTAATCTCATCTATGCTGTCGATAACATAATGATTTATATAGGCTGTAACCGAGATAACAAGTATAGCCGAAACAAACAGTATCGATATACCTAAGATAAGCAGATTCTGTCCTATATTCATATACAGTCTGTCATTGGAAACTACATAGCCGACTCTTATATCTCCTATTCTTTTAAAGATGCAAAATGAATCCTTCCCCGATATTGTTGCATTAAAGCCCTCATCATCAGTCCTTATATCATCTATTCCCGGACCAATATCAGATATATTTTTACCTGTTATATTTCTGTCAGTAGAGCCTTTTATAGTACCGTCGTTATGATCAATGGCAAACAGCCCGATACCAACACCTGTATTCAGCATCGCAAATACATTTGACAGGCTGTTTTCTTCCATAAGTCTGGTAATGTTCTTGGGTTCCATACCAATCTGAAGTATAAAGGATTTATCCGAACTCCACACAGCAGAGTACTGCATAAGCTTCTCTTCCGCTGTATTAGGTGTTATATCCTGAACCAGTTCCAGATTCTTGTCATCAAGCATCTGTTTGAAGAATCCAATCTGGTCTCCCGAATTAACACTCATTCCGTAATACTCAGGATTGGTTCCCTTGATAATGGTTCCGGAAGTATCAAATATATGTATCTCGTTTACTTCCGTCATTTCAGCAATTCGCTTCAGTTCCTTTACATCATCCATTACATCAGGATTATATTGAAGCATATATGCAATAGAATGTGCATTTGATATACAGGTCTTTCTGTATGCCGCTATGTTATATGCAAGCTCATAATCATTATCCTCCAGCACTCTTTCTATCTGAGTAAAAACAGACTGGGCATCCTCTCTCGCGTTTTTTCGTGCGGAAAGAACAAGAATAATCATGGAAATAATCATCGAAAGCACCACAATTACAAACGTGATTGCAATCATATAACGAATTATCTTTGAACGAATATGTAACATATCCTCCCCCTAACGTATCTACAGTTCTATATCAGACTTTCACATCCTGTGTCTGTTCAGGTCATAAAGGCATGACTATCACTACGAGGCACCACTCTCCGGAGCAAAAGCAGTTATCAGCCTGTCTGTTTCTGTAAAGTAACCACATCAGCTCCAAGAGAGCTGTAATACTTCTCCAGCTTCGGACGGGCACTTATGTAGAAAGGTTTAAGGCTCTCATCAAAATGCTTTCCCATACCTTCCATGATTATCTTATCCGCCTGCTCAAAGGACATACTATCCTTATATACACGCTTGCTGACAAGAGCATCATATACATCCGCTATAGCCATTATCCTCGCCTCAAGAGGTATCTCCTCCCCCTTTAGTCCTTCAGGATAGCCCGATCCATCCCATCTCTCATGGTGATAATGTGCCACATTTTCAGCTATAACCTTGAAATCCTTATCATCCGTTTCCTTAAG
>DGRT01000146.1 GCA_002391105.1 Lachnospiraceae bacterium UBA4381
ACGTAACTCAATGTCTTACACAATGTCCACAGGCGTATGAGTTTGGGCTATTCCATCCCTACTGTAATATTTTGTTTCATGCCACCTCGGTCAGCAGTCGTAATCCCTCGTTCAGGATATTGATAGCAGCGTTCTGATCACGGCTTATAGTAAGACCGCAATCACAAGTCATTTTACGGATTTGTAAATCCTTCATTTCGGGATGCAACGTACCACAACAATGACATATCTGTGATGACGGAAACCACTTATCTACTCTTACAAGATATTTATTCCTGTCAGACAGCTTATACTCAAGCATAGATATAAACATCCCGTATCCGTTATCAAGAGTAGCTTTACCGTTACCAAAACCTTTGTTTGCCATAGACTTCATGTTCAGAGATTCCACACAAACAACATCATACTGATTGGCTATCTCAGTAGATATCTTATGCAGGTTATCCAGACGTTGATTAGCGATATGTCTATGGATTTTGTTCACTTTGCGAAGTTGCTTTATGTAGTTGCGAGACTTTATCTCATGCTTTTTAGAACCTTGCATACGGGATAACCTACGCTGTGCTTTGGTAAGTTTATCATGGCTTTCACGGTAATATTTATGGTTAGTTCCTATGTCACCGTTGCTATCCACATACAAACCGTCAGAAGCGTAGTCTAATCCAATAGCATTAGTTTTATCTGCTACATAAGGATTTACAACATTATCGAACTCGAAAAGAACAGAAATATAATATTTGCCGTCTGATTCCTGTGATACAGTAGCAGACTTGATAAGCCAGTTATCATCGGGAATACGATGAATAGCAGCTTTTACCTTTCCAATTATAGGAAGCTTAATGTACTTGTTGTCTATGATAGCAACCGTACCTTTTTGATTATTTGTAGTGTATGATTTACGACTATGCTTTGCAGATTTGAATTTAGGAAATCCGTTTTTCTTTTTACAGGATTTACTAAATGTATTACGGAAAGCAGCTTGTAAATCCATTTGCTTATTGGCAAGAGCCAAGCTATCCACTTCTTTGAGATAAGGATAATCTTTTTTGTATTTGGCAGGTGTAACAGTAGGAAACTTGCCAGTGGCCTCGTAGCCTTCAATTTTATCGGAAAGCATAAGATTATAGACCTTACGGCAACAGCCAAAGGTTTTTGCAAACATAATGCTTTGTTCAGTTGTTGGATATACTCTGTATTTAATTGCTTTGTTTGCCATCTTTCTTACCTTGAGATTGGATGTATTGCTTAATTATATCTACGGTAACTCCACCTGCGGTTAGCAGACAAAAACTCTGTGACCAGAACATCTCTTTCCAAAGAGATTTACGAATCTGAGGATATTCCTTTTTGATAAGCCTACTGCTTGCAGATTTATAAGCATTGATAAATTTGCTTATTTCCGTATTAGGCTGTCCTCGAAAGAGAATATGTACATGGTCTATGTCGTGATTCCATTTCTCTAACGTGATGTTATAGGAAGGGGATATTTTCTCAAATATCTCTTTGAGACGGTTTGAGATTTTATCATCTATTACCTTGTTACGGTATTTTATGCACATGATAAGATGATAATGCAACATGAATACCGAATGATTATTATTATCTAATTTCATAGTATTTATAACCTCTATTTAATATACGACTGATTATATTGTAATTATATACTATGAGATACAAAAGTCAAGAAAACGCCGTGTTATTCGCAATTCATCCCACCACCTATAGAGGTGGGGGATTTCTTGCTCACGGCGTGTTAAAATCCGAATCATTAACTGCATTATAAAGAGAAAGCGTCCAGTTCTTGTTTTCCTCGCTTCCATATATAAAGCAAAACAGTCTATCTTTATTCTTCTTATTAATCATGAACATAACCTTCATTCTATTTATATTGGCGTATTGTCAATATAAATATATAACTTTATTGGCGGTTTGTCAATACATATATAAAACACAGTAAGTTTAAATGATACTAATTAATAAACACACACATTCGTGTACTCTTTTACTAATAAGAAAACCTCTCCTGCTATTATAACAGGGGAGGTTTTATACATTATGATTCTACTCTTCTTCCATGTCTGCCAGAACTTCTTCAATTAGTTCAAGAGGATAATCTGTAATATCTTCGATTTCCTTTGGCGTTTTTCCTTTAGATAACATAACTTTTATTGTATCTTTTATCGTATTTTCAACCAAAGCCTCACTCAGATTACACATAACGTTTATCCTCCTTCCTAATGATTCCGATATCAAATTATACCTGTCTTTTATAAGTTTAATCTTTTCTTTAGCATCACTCTTCTCAACAAAGAGATCATAGAGCATATTGTGTAGTTCGGATGGCTTATTCGATGTTTTTTCCATGTCACCTTTTTTAGGTATGTTTATTATTATGACCTCAATCAAGTCATATCTTTCCATCAATATGCTCTTCCCGTATAGAAACCGAGGTTTGATCTTATATGATACTATCGTATTAGCGATTTGTCTGTTACATTCAAATATCAACCATATAGAATAAACTTTATTTAAGCTATCGTAATCTCCATCTACAACATTACGACCAAATTGTTCTGAAATCATCCTACATCCATAAGCAATACCTCTTGTCGGAATACTATACCCTGGATTCGGACTTTTCTGTCCCTCAAGATCAACTATAATTCTGAAAGATTTAGCATTTTCAGAATTTGGAATTCTTGCAAAGAATCTAACATCGTAATATACTGCTCCTTCACCTATAATCTTACTTTCCGTAGGAAGTCCCTCTATAGATTTATAAGTCAATCCCGGCATTACAGCTATTTGACTCACATAAGGGTTTTCTATATAAGGAATAATTTCAGCAATATCCATACATTTAAACTCTTCCGTGGTATCTCTGAGAATCCAGGCAATAATCTGCACATCAGCTAATAAATTCTTAACAGCATCATCATATTGCTCTTTTTTCTCTGTCGCGACTAATGTATTGCCTAGATGATTTAATTCTTTTGACATATTTGTCTTCCTTTCTCTAATACCTTTCTAATCATTTATAAATTACATTTATATAAAGAAGGCATAAAGAAAGAAACCACATCAAATGTTTTACTATATTTATTATTCCAATTATCTATACTTATATTCAATTATACCCCGTGAAGCGCAATTATCAAGCAAAAGTTAGATAACAGAATAAGCCTTCTTTACCATGTTATTCATATTCTTCACGAACTCTATTTAATTATATCTAAATAATATAAATCCCTACATTATCTTACTAATACGATAAATATAGTTCCCGAACATCCATTCCATTTGAATATATCCCCTATTACTCTTGGCGTTTTGTCAATATTATTATACAGTATCTATTGGCGTTCTGTCAATAATTTGTTATAACCATTATAACAAAACCTCCCCTGCTTTCTCATGCAGGAGAGGTTCATATATTTTGCATCCTTTATTCTTTTTATCAGATGATTCGCAAGTTCTTTATCAACAAACTATCTGAAAATACTTCAGAGATAACCGAACAGCCCCATCACATCAGCTTCATCGTATTCCTCAAAAAGCATATCTAACACCTCCGCTCTATCCAGACTCATTTTTACCAGACATCTTTTCAGCTAATATTTCCATATAAGCCTTCAATCTCCTTCTATGCGCCGCCGGAACTTCCAGAGCTCTCATTGCCATTTCAGTTGTCATTCCGGTATTTCTTGACAGGGCTTCAACATGATCAAGTGTTAACTTTAGTTCTCGTGTAAGCTGCTTTTCTGTAGATGTACTGTTTTTATCATTATCTGCATCAGATGATTCATCAGGTGTTACCCCCACTCCAAGTATCTCATCTTTCAGATTAAAATACTCCGCAAGCTTGCTTATCTTTTCAGGGTTGGGAGAACGCCTTCCGGATTCATAATGCGCAAGCGTAGTCACATCCACGCCAATATAATCAGCCACCATCTTCTGTGTAGCCCCGCTATTCTTTCTTAATTCACGTAACCTGTTGCCAAATGCTTTTGAATCCATAACAATATCCTCAATCAATTTTTTATTTCAAATACTATCTTTATCTCAAGACTCCGTAAATCTTTGTATAATACAGTTCTTCTTACAGAAACATACGCCATAAGAGATATGTCTTGCTTCTCTCCGGTTAATCAGTCGGTCTTTGATAGAACCTTCCAACCACCCTCTCAGTTTTAAGCACATTTACAAATGCCTGCGGATCAGCTTCTTTTATCACTCTTACTATCCTGCTGGTTTCTTCGGAGGATACCACCGAGTAAACCACATTACGTTCACAGTGCTCATAAGAACCTTCTCCCTCAAGAACAGTCGCACCATGATTACTTTCCCGGGAAATGACATCACACACCTCTTTAGGCTTATTGGTTACGATAAAAAGTGTAGCCTTCTGATATTTTCTATATATCAGACGAATCATAGCGGTGGAAACATACTGGAATATGATGGAATACAGTGCTTTATCCCATCCGAATAGAAAGCCTGCCGCTATAAGAATACAGGCATTTATTCCCAGTGGAACGCTAAATGAATCTATCCCCTTTTTCTCTGAAAGATATATAGCTATAAAGTCTGTACCTCCACTGGTGGCATCTTTTAGCAGGCACATGCTGATAGCAACACCATTTATGAGTCCTCCAAATATACTTATCAGAAGTATATCATTCGTCACCGGAAGTGACGGCAGGATATCCGCAAGCACACTGGTCAGGACTATACACCAGCAGGATAAAAATGTGAACTTTTTCCCTATAAATCTGAAACCGATATAAACCGGAAATGCATTAATCAGCAGATTTATCAATGTATAAGGCAGTTTTATATTAAAGAACTTCAGGAATATCTCCTGTAACAGAAGTGTGAGTCCGCTGGCACCACCCGGAAGAAGTCCTCCGGCATGCACAAATGTATTGATATTTAGCGCCATAAGAAGCGAAGCAAGTGCCACTACTATTATACGCCATATTAAACCGTCTTCATTTACCTTTTTTATTTTAACCATAAAGCATTACCGCCTTTCGGTTTATTATTTTTGCTTCATAAGCCTCTTTTCCGCCAGGCTGTACACCGCACTGATCACGAAACACAGTACACCGCTTATGAAGAAGCTGAGCGCATGTCCTGCTGTATTCTCGTAGGTTATATCTATCATCACCAGCTTAACTACGCAGATCAGCGATACAACCAGTCCATAGATCCTGAGACTTTTGATATCCATTACGAAGCCCACTATGATAAATGCTATCGCAATGAGAAATGCACTTATACTCATTACGTAGTTTGCAGCATCGTAGGAACCAAGGATGGCAAGTA
The DNA here is from genome assembly GCA_002391105.1 of Lachnospiraceae bacterium UBA4381. Lineage (GTDB taxonomy): Bacteria > Bacillota > Clostridia > Lachnospirales > Lachnospiraceae > Eubacterium_Q. The sequence goes on from DGRT01000146.1 coordinate 5,329, forward strand.
TGAGTATAGTCAGCTTTATTCCAACATATACCGATAGTCCGGTATATTTCTTCTTCAAAATATTTACTGAATTGATACAGAACAGCCCTATTGCACCAAGCACTACCATAAAATGCATGATTTCATCTTCTATAGTAAAGAGTGTGATCAGCGAGTAAAACATAAGACATGCATTTATTACATATGTTACTATCTTAAAAGGCTTTTCATCATCATATGTAAGCCAGCTCCTGCCAAACGGTGTTACTAACGCCGCAAGATTCAGAAGTCCAAGTATCCATATGATAAGTAATGAAGCCAGATCATAGGTTCCATCATATTCATTTATAAACAGAATGATCACGATTATATTTCTGATCATAAACAGCCCATATGCGATACATTTATAAGTAATGCTGTATTCATTTTTCCTTACAAGCATAGCGATGCATACTATAAGGAAGCATATAAATGTCAGAATAGTATAAGAATAAATATTTACGCCAAATATGATGGTCAGTAATCCGTAGGCTATTAAACCAAGAGTCTTATGGAAATCTTCACCACTCCAGAAACCATATAGCAGAAGCGGTATGGCTATCAGACTGAGACCTATGTATTCACTTATATCCTCCATACTAAGGATACTTGAGCACATGATTATAGCAAGTAATGCCTGCCATACTAACAGAGTGGAATTTGCAGACTTATCCACCTGCCTTTCGACGTAGAGCTTCTTCTTGCAACATTCCAGAAGGACATATATCACTATCGATAAGATAAGTATTACCAGCCAGGATATATCCTCATCATCTATCATAAGTGTTATCGCAAAATACATCAGTACGCTATACACTATGCTGATTATCGGAAGATAGCCGGCATTTACTTTATCAACCTTCAGCATGTAAAGAACTGCTACAGCAAGAGTAACGACCGCAATAATTATAAGCGCTATATAAACAGCAGACGATGTCAGATTACCCGAAATATATCCGCCATCCGGCATATTATTTATACGGTCAATGAATACAGTTTCACATATGAGAATAAGTCCAAGTCCTGCCGCTCCAACTCCACCATGAATCATAAGCGATACGTTGTCTTTTATCCTGAAGATCAAAAATGCTGCAACTCCTACACATGAATAGATCGTAAGGATCATAAGCATTTCCGCATCAGAACTGTCAAGGCACATCAGGCATCCGGCTATAATGGATACCAGTATTCCAACCTCGCCGATTATCTCAAACAGACGTTGTTTATAGGTGGAAAGCCAGAGGACACCGGCCGCCCAGGCAAGTATCAGTACATAGAGTAATATCTCATTTATTATATGAAAATATGCATTACACATAAACAGTGATATATATAATGCTCCTACTCCGCAGGCAAGAAGCGATAAGAAAAATGCACTTTTTCTGCTTTTCTTAAGCCACATAAAGAGGCTGAATCCAGTTATTCCTCCACTTACCGCAAACATCAGGACAACCTTGATAACATCAGTAAGCGATGGAACCATCAGAATCGCGAAAAGTATAAAGCTGATGAAGATAAGGATGGATGCAGCTATGCCCATGATATTCTTACCAAGCATTTCCTCCATGCTGATCTTTCTGCTGCTGTTATTGATGTTGTTATTGATGTTGTTATTGATGTTGCTATTGATACCGTTATTACTGCCACTATTGACGCCACTATTGATACCGTTATTGATTCCGCTATTACCACCCGGAACAGGTTGCTGACCACTTAATGAAAATGGTTGCTGCATACCCTGTGGCTGCTGACCACTTGGCGAAAATGGCTGCTGCATACCCTGTGGCTGCTGACCACTTGGCGAAAATGGCTGCTGCATACCCTGTGGCTGCTGGACACTTGCTGAAAATGACTGCTGCATTCCCTGTGGTTGCTGACCACTTGGCGATAATGGCTGTTGCATTCCCGCCGGTTGCTGGTAAGCTGCAGTTTTAGGCTGCACGGAGCCTGTTCTATAGTCCGGAGCCTGAGTACCATATACCGGACCTCCCCCCTGTCGATAAGGAGATGTATGTGTAGCAGGCTGTGTGCCATATGAATATCCGGACTCCGCAGTATTCTTCAACTGAGCTATCTGCTCCTCTAAACTGGTAAGACGCGAACTGACTGTTTCAAGCATTTTCCTGCTCGCCCTCAGTTCCTCTTCCAGCCTACTTAATTCAGACAAATCTTTTTCCCCCTTTAACCTTTTCACGCATTTTTATAAATACTTACTTTTTTATAAAACCCTTTATAAAACTTTTCATAAAACACTTCTTAAAATCACTTATATCTTATCTATATTTTTCTTTATCTAAATCTATTCTTTATCTAAATAATTTCTGAAGCCGGGATATGATTTATTCATACATTCTATATCATCCAGCTCTACTCCCCTTTTAGTGGCAGCTGCTATCAGTATCGCTGACATAGCCATTCTGTGATCATGATATGACGAAAGAAATACAGGAGTTTCTTTTTCTGATATCACATTCCTATAAGCTGCTTCACTGCCAATGGGATATATTGTAAGTGTATCCTCAGTTTCTTCTGTTCTGACTCCGATAGCCGCAAGCTGTTCACGTATTGCCCGGATTCTATCCGATTCCTTGATTCTGAGTCTTCCCACTTCAGTAAATGTTGTTTTAGGAAGCTTAAATGCCGCCACCACAGCCATATAAGGAACTATATCCGGAATGTCCGCAGCATTCCATATGATTTCATTTCTGAGTTCATCTTCCAATAATGCCACGTCCGTTTTCTCAGGGTTTAGCAAGTTAACAGCTTCTGCCTTCTTTGGGGCAGCATCCCCATCGTTACTCTGGTCAGATTTTTTTGAAGCATATTTTTTAACGACCTCCAAAAAATCAAGTATCGCCTTATCGCCCTGATGGGATTCATAGTTCAGTCCCATTACTTCTATATCTGTAAACAGACTCAGGCAAAGGAGAAATGCGCCATTGCTCCAGTCTCCTTCCACTGACATTTTTTCCTGATTATCTCCCGCCTTGGAGCGCTCGCAGTTTACATAATATGTATCTCCCTCCAGAACTATCTTCTTTCCATATTTTTTCAGGACATCCAGTGTAAGCTCTATATATTTTGCAGACTTTACTCCACCGGTCACCTCTATCGACGAAGGTTCATCAAAGTATGATAGAGCCATCAGAAGACCGGATATATATTGAGAGGATACATTTCCTGCTATTATGTAACGCCCCGGAATCATTTTGCCGTCAACCAGAACAGTTCTGTTTTCACTGTTATAACCTATGTTAACACCATGAGGCTTTAAGGCATTTGCCAGTTCATCCAGAGGTCTGTCAAAGAGCCTTCCCTCAGTTTTAAAAACAAGCGTGTGAATATCCACTCCACCCCTGTTAAGAATTGCATCAGCATCACCTTCAACATCTACTGCCTTGCTCTTATACGCAGCAGCAACCGGAATCATAAACCTGATAGTTGAACCGCTTTCCTTACATTCAAATATATCCGTCCCTTCAGCCAGCGCCCTCAGGCACGCCTTGGTAGCAATTACATCATCGCTGTCCGGAACTATGCCGCTGCCATCCGGCATCTCATAGCTGTCCGAATCATAGTCATCCCTGAAGCCCGACAGAAAACGGACTATCAGTTCCCTATGATACATTGATTTGGAGGGAGGCGCCTGAATCGTACCCGTCAGAGGCTTACTATTAAAATCTATTAGCATTTATCACTTACCTTTTTTCAATATAATTTATCGGAAGGAAAACAAAGTCGAGCGAAGCGAGACCTTGTTTTCACCCGATAAGTTACTGATGAACCGTCAGGTTCAGCAGTTTATGAGAAGCGCCAGCTTCTCATAATGTAATTTATCGGAAGGAAAACAAAGTCGAGCGAAGCGAAGACCTTGTTTTCACCCGATAAGCTACTGCTTTCCTCTCTTTCGGAATTCGGCAGGGCTGATTCCGACATACTTCTTGAACTTAATGTGGAAATAGTCCACATTTTTATAGCCTACCATTTCTGCAACCTTATATACCTGAGCCTTCCCCGACAGAAGCAGCTCCTTTGAATGTTCGATACGAATCTTATCCAGATAGGTATTGAAGTTAACACCCATTCTCTTACTGAAAATCTTTCCCAGATATGAACTGTTGTAACCAAAAAGCGGCGCCAGATTTTCAAGTGTAATGTTAAATGCATAGTTATGCTCTATGTAGAATACCACATCATCTAATATGCTGTCTCTGGAGGAACCTCCTATTGCAGTGATTATCATATCAGACTGTTCAGATATAAAGGTTATTATCTCATACAGATAATATGCATTTTTAATATAACTGATTGCCTCCGAATCTGCCTTAAACGGAATATCAGCTTTATTATATAAAACCAGTACCTTCTCTTTTACCTGAAGATATATATCAAGCAAGAGATCCTTAATCTGATCCACGGACAGATTGGTAAGATATAGCTGCTCCTGAAGATTACGAAGTCCTTCCGCCAGCTTATGTCTGTTAAATACCTGAATAGACTCAGTAAGCATTTTCACATATGGGCCAAGCAGCCTTAGTCTTACCGTTTCCAGCGGCATACTGTCATCTACCAGATATTTTTCATTATCCATTATCTCCCCATCACGAACCTCTACGCCGTAAGGCGGATGCTCAGGAGAAACATAGTGCTGACCTTTATCACAGAAGAAACGATTCTTCATATAGAAGCTTGCCACCTCATAGGAATCAGGAATACTCACCGCTTCTTCCACCTTAGGTCCTATAGCCAGGAAAATGGTATCGAGAGGCGAATTCTTCTCAGGAGGCATCTCCATATCAAATCTGCGAAGCGCTCCCTTCAGCTTTTCCTCTGCAGCTTTCCCCTTTAGCAGCATAGTTGCATAACCATCATCATCCACTATTTCTTCAAAAAGTGACGTATCATTTCCTGAGACAGCATTTTCACTTTTTTCTCTTCTAAGTTCTGTGTCAGATAATCTTATCATTTCAGAAAAGCTGTACTCCGGATCCTCCAGATGAACACTGTACTTCTCCGCAAGTACAACTCTGTAAGGACCTGTTTCGAGACCCAGCTCATCCTTTTTTTCATCAAAATCATCCAGATCTATAACTCCTGTCATTATGTCCTTCAGGAGCTTTTCCCTGGCATGCTTAAAGTATATATCCCGTGTCCTGCTGTCTGTATGCTCCTGGTCAAGCTGGTTTCTGATTTCTGTCAGGGTTTTCTCGAGCTTCTCAGCATCAACCGGTTTGGTAAGATATGAAACGACATTTACATCAATCGCTTCCTGGGCATATTCAAAATCAGAGTATCCCGAAAGGATAATAGCCTTACCGGTAAATCCGGAATTTCGCGCCATTCCTAGAGCCTCAAGTCCGGTAATTCCCGGCATACGGATATCGATCATAACAAGATCTGGACGAAGCTCAAGCATTTTTGAGAGAACCTCTCTGCCTGTTGCCGCCTCCCCGGCTATTTCGTATCCCAAAGCCTCCCAGTCAACTATCCCCCGAAGACCCATTCGTATTATCTTTTCATCATCTGCTATTAATACTTTATACATTTGTTATTTCCCACATTATAAACTATTACATTTCACGATATCTTATCGTCCCAAATCTGTTACTTACTCCGAACAATAATACTTTAAAGCATCCAAGTTATGTAAACCATACTTATACATTTAATATTCTATCTTTGTATCCGCTTACCCTGTTTATCCAGCTTACCGAAAGATCCATCCAGCCTTCTGCCGGTTCATAGAACTGATTATAATCATTTCGCGTCATATAGTCTGCAGTAGCTATACCATGGTCACCACCATTATATATATGAAGCTCAAAATCAACTCCGGCTGTCTGAAGCGCTCTTGCAAAATCCAGTGAATTTGAAGGATATATCAGTCCGTCTCCTGCACAGTGCCATATAAATGCAGGTGGCGTATCCCTGGTAACATATCTTTGCAGACAGTACTGATCCTCCTGCTCATCTGTATATTCGCCACCAAATATATATGCATTCATTGCCACCTCAAAATCAACCAGATACTTACCGGCTTTTTCATTTCGCACAAATATTCTCTCCTTCGGAATATCCGGATGCATCTGATCTATTCTAAGATCCTCCAGCTTCATATCAAACGTTGCTCCTATATCCATATCTTTAGTAGAGGCACGAAGATCTATAACAGGGTATCCCAATATCATACCATTTGGCTTTATCAGCTCATAGTTTCCTTTATATTCAGGAAGGAGCTCTTCGTTATTCCAGAACACCCCAAGCTGCGCAGCCACATGTCCTCCTGCGGAAAAGCCACAGACAAAAACCGAATCCTTGTCAATATATAGTTCCTCCGCATTTTCTCTAAGAAATGCTACTGCGGAAGCAATATCCTGAAGAGGTCCCGGAGCCACAGCATATTCCTTTACTCCATATCTCAGAACCACCGCATGGAATCCCATCGACATATATTTAAGCGCAATAGGATCCGCCTCGCGCTCTGACAGATATGCATATCCGCCTCCCGGACATACAACTATAACCGGACGTTTAACACCATGCTGAAATTCCACATGATCATCCAGAAAATAACCTGTTAATGTTACATTTCTCTCTTCTGAAAGAGTCCAAACCTTCTTTTCCATAAACACCTCTTTAAATACTATCTTAAAATCAAAACCAGTTTACCATACAGCAAACTATTTCATGGCTACCATTTTTCAACCTTTTTTATTTCCTGATCTTTCCAATATCCTCAGCAGCCTTTTAACTGCTTTAATTCAACACTACATATCTCTACTACTCTGACCATGTGCATGTTTTTCTGCTTAGCCCATCTGTATATTTTTACTACTCTGGTCATATGTATGTTTTTTTCTACTCAGCCCATCTGTACTCTATCTCGTATTCATTTATATTTTCATCTGCTGTAAGAAGTCCATTTATTACATCCTCAGCATTTTTCTTCACACTATCCCAGAACTCCGTGTTAGCACTCAGCTTCTCTTCCTCTGTTGTCTTGAGTTCCGACTGAAATCCTGCAAATTCATTCAGATCAGAAGAAGTAAACATAGAATTCTGTACATCGTAGCTCTGGAAGGATTTTTCATCTAATTCATGTGCAATTATTTTAGGCTCAGGCATAGTAACAACTATCTTTTCATCCCCTTCTGTATCACTGACCATAAACTTGATATCATCCACATCTATTCCGGCGCTGATAACTCCCGAATATGTATAAACAGATTTGTCAGTCATAAAGGAAAACTCCATGTCAAAGATAGGCTGTGTCTTCTCATAGGTTCCAACATCTGTATAGTAATACTTGTAGGTAATCAGCTCACTGGCAGGAGCAACTCTTTCCTGAAGAGTCTTTACCGTTATCTTAACCTTTGGGGGATTGGACAAAACCTCATTGGTATATTCGAGACTCTCTATCTCCTCAAGTGCTCCATTATAAAGCGCTTCCAGTTCAGCCTCATGACTCTGCTGATCCAGATAATACTTTATTCCGAATATCGCAGCCGTCGCAACAACAGCTAAGATAACAATAAATATAAAAATCTTTTTAACTTTCCCCATAGTATCCCCCTTATATGGAATTTATAGATTGGATTTTTCTAATGACCTCATTACGCATTTTTATCAGATTATTTCTTCATCCTGCTTCTTTATTCCGCTTCCTCACCCTGCGCCTTCTCCAGCTTTTTGAAGATTGGTTTTGCAAATGCGCATATAGTCAGAACTATACTTGCCGGACCGATGATCACACCTATAAACATCATAGTTCCATTCCACATAAATGCCAGCATTTCTATAACGACCGAAAGCACCAGAAGTATAGTACGGACAAAAAATCTTGTAGATATCCTGAAGGAATTTCTAATGATATTAATAAGCGAATTCTGATATCTGGCAGTAAGCGGAAAAGCATAGATAAAGCAGGCCGCAAAGAAAACCGCCGAAAGTATTCCTATCATTATCAAAAATATCGAAGGATTCTCCAGAACCTTTACAATCTGAAAATCAAGATATACCGCATAGCTTGCAAATACAGCCATGAGTCCGAGCGGTATCCCCTGCTTTAGATTATTTTTGAAGGCTTTCCAGAACTGTCTGAATATATAACCTTCCTCATTATCAACCATTTTAAGACCGACATCGCATGCCGCAACCGTCGCCGGACCGATAGTTATTAGCAAAACACTACCAAGTATCCAGCATATATTTAAAATCGCAAAGTTCATGATCGTAGTCATCAGACGATATATCGGACTATCTATATCAAAGAATTTTTTCATAAATATATCCTAAACTTATATTTTAATTGTGACGATGTGACAAAGTGCCTGTCCCC
>DGRT01000013.1 GCA_002391105.1 Lachnospiraceae bacterium UBA4381
ATGCAGCAATAAGTCTCTTTCTTGTAGCATCCGGCTCAAGGATATCATCTACATATCCACGTTTTGCAACTGCAACAGCACCCATCTGTGACTCTGTAATCTTTGCAGCAGCATCGTTTATAGCTGCAAGCTTATCATCACTTCCGGAAATCTCGTCAGCATACATGATTTCAGCAGCCACCTTTGGATCTGTAACTCCGACTCTTGCATTTGGCCAGGCATAGACAATATCTGAACCCAGTGACTTGGAATTCATCATAAGATATCCACTTCCAAATCCATCACCAACGATAACATTTACCTTTGGTACAGTAGCTACAGATATAGCAGATATAAGCTTTGCGCTTGCCTTGGAAATATACAGTTCATCAGCAAGAGTATTGTTAAAACCGTTTACATTGGTAAATGAAAGCACAGGAATGTTAAATGCATCAGCAAAGCTTACCAGTGCTGCTGCCTTACGAATACCCATAGCTGTCATCTTCTTTTCCTGATTAGCGATAACGGCAACTGAATAACCGCCAAGTTTGATGAAGCCTGCTGTGAAGTCTGTTCCGGACTGCTTCTTGATCTCATAGAAATCATTATCATCAGCAATGCTTTCGATAATCTTTCTTGCATCATCTGAAAATGCCTCAATACCCGGAGTCGTTCTATTCAGATCATCCTCAGCCTCTGAAACAGTGAATTCATCATTATTTGAAGGAAGATATGCAAGTAATTTCCTGATTTCATAAAGAGCAGTCGCATCATCTGCACATACCTTATCTACAAGATTAGTATGCTCACTTACATAAGCTGCTGATGATGTATCAAGCTTCTCAATATAGTTACCCTTTAAAGAATTAGGGCTGTTTACAAAAAGCTTTGCATCTTCAACCATAAAAGTAAAATCAGAAAGTGAAGTAAGTATTCCTGCTCCGCCACCTGCATTACCAAATATTGCTGTAATCTGAGGGATAACACCTGATGCCATAGTGCTCTTCTTAAAAAGTGCACCAAAGCCGTAAAGAGAATCTGTTGCCTCCTGGAGTCTCAGACCTGCACTGTCGATAAGTCCGATTACCGGAGCACCAACCTTCATTGCGAGAGAATAGATAGCATTGATCTTCTTGGAATGCATCTCTCCGATTGCGCCTCCTAAAACTGATACGTCCTGGCTATAGACATAAACCAGTCTTCCGTCGATCTGTCCATAGCCGGTGATAACACCGTCTCTTGGAGTATCGAGAGACTCAATGTTGAAATCAGTAGCTCTGGATGTAACAGCAGAACCGATCTCAACAAAACTTGCGTCATCAAGCAAAGCTGCAATTCTTTCGCCTGCTGACATTTTAAGCTTGTCGCTCATAAAATCTTCCTCCATGTTTTTTATTAGTGAAAGTCCATACGGACCAATTTTCGCCTTTTATATTATATTCACTTGACCTTTATATTTCAAGCACAAATAAATCGAATTAATGACATAAAAATAGCAAAGCTTCCATCATAATTTATGGTCACTTTGCTACCTTGATATTATACTATCCAGTCTTATTTATAGGTTTTGATAACACCTTTATTCTTAATAAGGTAATCTATCAGAGATACCACCGTCAGAATAAGGGAGGTATATATAAGAATCTGTTCCACTATATGAATCACTCCCGCAGCACCGGGAAATACAGCAGCAAGATCAGGTATTACCACACAGAGCATAACCATGGTAACAGCCGTTTTGACCTTTCCCCACCAGCCTGCTGCTATTACTATACCATTATCTGCTGCTACAAGTCTGAAGCCGCTGATTATGAACTCTCTTGCGATTATGACTATTACTATCCACGCAGGAATTCTATCCAGCTCAATAAGTGCAATCATAGCGGAGCATACCAGAAGCTTATCCGCCAGAGGATCCATGAATTTTCCAAAGTCTGTTACCCAGTTATATTTTCTTGCCAGCTTTCCATCTACCATATCAGACAGAGATGCCACGACAAATATACCAAGTGCTATCCACTTATTTCCGGGTATCTGGGGAAGATACAGGAATATAAGGAAAAATGGTATAAGTATCACTCTGAATATTGTTATTTTGTTAGGTAAGTTCATCTTCTCCTCCATCAACTGTTATGTCAAATCTTATTCTGTATAGCCTGATTCATCGAACCATCATCCTACTCTGTATAGCCTGACTCATCGAACCAGTATTTTACTCCGTTAATCCACAGGTACTAATTATTAGAAATCTGTGTACTAATCATATCAAGCACGCTTCCAGGTCATAGACATCAGAATCAGTAACCTTCACTCTTACTATCTCGCCGGAGAATAGCTCTCGCGGAGAATCAATAAATATCATGCCATCTATATCAGGCGCATCCATATAGGACCTTCCGACATACACATCATCATCAGGCAAATATCCATCAATAATCACATCCAGCTCTTTATTTACATATCCGGAAAGCTTTTGGGCAGAAATATCCTGTTGCAGAAGCATTATATCTTCTAATCTGGTACTCTTCACAGCTTCGTCTATCTGATCATCAAACGACGCAGCAGGAGTCAGATCCTCCCGTGAATATGTAAATACGCCAACATGATCCAGGTTTAATTCTTCCAAGGTATCCAGAAGACTCTCATGTTCTTCCATGGTTTCTCCCGGAAATCCTGTAATTATGGTTGTACGTATAACAATATCCGGCAGTTTACCACGCAGCTCACTAATAACCTTTTTTATACCGTCCTTATTGATTCTGCGTCCCATTCTCCTAAGTATATCATCTTCTGTATGCTGAATCGGCATATCTATATAGTGAAGTACCTTAGGATTGGAAGCCATCTCATCTATCAGCTCAGGATAGATTTCCTCCGGATATGCATACAGCAGCCTTATCCACTCTATCCCGTCTATCTTAGACAGCTCTCTCAGAAGTAAATGCAGCCTCTTCTCACCATACAGGTCGATACCATAGCAGGTTGTTTCCTGAGCAACAAGAATCAGCTCCTTCACACCGGAATCAGCGAGAACCTTTGCTTCCTCAACAACCGCCTCCATAGGAACAGACTTGTATCTGCCTTTAAAATAAGGTATCGAACAGTATGTACATCTCTTATCGCAGCCATCTGCAATCTTAAGATACTCAAGATATGGTCTTTCTGTAACCACTCTCGCAATCCTCGTCCTGTCAGGATAAGGATCATCCAGTTCATCATATCTTTTTAATGGCGGAAGAGAAAATGCTTCATTATCTCCCGGCAGATCAGCCCCACCAGCTTCTGAATAAGACCGGCTTCTCTCCCTGAGTTCATCTATAACCTCTACGATACTATCAAGGCTCATAGTACCTATAAAGGCATCAACCTCAGGAAGCTCCTTCTCTATCTCATCCTTATAACGCTGAGCCATACAGCCTGTACAGATAAGATACTTTAATCTGCCCTGCTTTAATTCAGACAGTTCAAGAAGCTTATCTATACTTTCCTGAGTTGCAGACTCTATAAAGCAGCAGGTATTTACAACCGCCGCATCCGCCTCTTCTGGAACCGACGTAAGTCCATATTCGCTGTTATCAATCAGTCCCAGCATTCTTTCGCTATCAGCCGTATTTTTATCACATCCAAGTGTGACAAGCATAATATTAAACATAGTTTTTCCCTTATTATTTAGCCAGGTCATGCTTCATTACAGCAGCCTGATAGCAGTTATTCATAAGTCCTGCGATAGTCATAGGACCAACACCGCCCGGTACAGGAGTAATCTTTCCGGCCACCTCCACTGCGCTGTCAAAATCCACATCACCACAGAGCTTCTTGGTTCCATCTATACGATGTATTCCAACATCTATAACTGTAGCTCCTTCCTTTATATAAGAAGCATCAATTAATTTTGGCTTTCCTATAGCAACCACCAGAATATCGGCATTCTTACATATTTCTTTAAGATTCTTTGTATGTGAATGACATATAGTTACTGTTGCATTTTCTCTGAGAAGAAGCATACCCATCGGCTTGCCAACTATATTACTTCTTCCGATAACTACTGCATTTGCACCATCTATATTCACATTACTTCTCTTCAGAAGCTCTATAACACCGGCAGGCGTACAGGAAACAAAGCCTCTCACGCCGATACTCAGACGTCCGACACTCTCAGGATGGAAACCATCTACATCCTTATCAGGACTAATGGCACGTATAACCTTATCCTCATCTATATGCTTAGGGAGTGGAAGCTGAACCAGAATACCGTCAACTGAATTATCACGGTTCAGGTCTTTTATAAGCTTCAGAAGCTCTTCCTCACTGGTTTCTTCGGGAAGCTCATAGGATCTTGATATAATCCCGGTATATTCGCAAGCCTTTTTCTTATTACCAACATATACAGTAGATGCCGGATCATTTCCCACAAGAATAACAGCAAGTGTAACATCTATCCCATGCTCTTTAAGGACAGCCACCTTATCCTTCACCTCATCCTTAAGCTCCTGTGATATCTTCTTTCCGTCGATTAATTCTGCCATATATACCTCCTGATCATCTACACATTTATTAATATATTAACCAAATACAGAATTATGAGGAGCTGACGCTTCTCATAAAACCATTAGAAGAGACCGATTATCTCTCCACTGTCCAGAACATCTATTCTCTCAGCAGCAGGTGACTTAGGAAGTCCCGGCATGGTCATGATCTGACCGGCAATAGCTACCACAAAGCCTGCACCGGCTGATACATAAACCTCTCTGATGCTGACATTAAAGCCTTCCGGTCTTCCCAGAAGCTTCTGATCATCAGACAGACTGTACTGTGTCTTTGCCATACAAACAGGCATATTTCCAAAGCCGAGAGATTCGATACGCTTAAGAGCATTATTTGCTTCCTGACTGTATTCAACTCCATCTGCACCATAGATTTCTTTGGATATTGTTTCTATCTTTTCCTTCAGGCTGAGTTCATCACTATAGAGGAACTTAAAATCCGGTGAACCTTCTTCGATAGCGTCTAGTACCTGTGCAGCAAGCTCCTGTCCGCCTTCACCGCCCTTTGCCCATACTTCAGATACAGCAAAGCGGCAACCCTTGTCACTTACGAAATTCTTGATAGCCTCGATTTCAGCATCAGTATCGGCTACAAATTTATTAATAGTTACTACAACAGGAACATTATACTTCTTAAGATTCTCTATATGTTTTCCAAGGTTAACGATACCCTTGTTCAAAGCCTCAACATTTTCCTTTGAAAGCTCATCCTTTGGAACTCCACCGTTATATTTAAGTGCTCTAGCTGTTGCTACAAGAACTACGGCATCAGGCTTGATACCAGCCATACGACACTTGATATCCAGGAACTTCTGAGCGCCAAGATCTGCACCAAAACCAGCCTCTGTTATAACATAATCAGATACCTTCATGGCAATCTTTGTAGCTCTTACCGAGTTACATCCATGAGCAATATTTGCAAAAGGACCACCATGTACGAACACAGGATTGTTCTCCAGAGACTGAATAAGGTTAGGTCTTATAGCATCCTTGAGAAGCACAGCCATAGCACCTACGCATTTAAGGTCTGCTGCTGTAACAGGCTCATTATCATAATTGTAAGCAACTATTATTCTTCCAAGACGTTCCTTCAGATCCTGAAGATTCTCAGCAAGACATAATATAGCCATAACCTCAGTAGCTACTGTTATACAGAAATGATCCTCTCTTACCACTCCGTCAAGTCTCTTTCCAAGACCAATAGTAATATTTCTGAGACTGCGGTCATTCATATCAAGACATCTTTTTACAACCACTCTCTTAGGATCAATGCGAAGCTCATTTCCCTGAAGGAGATGATTGTCAAGCATAGCACACATCAGATTATTAGCTGATGTAATAGCATGAAAATCTCCGGTAAAATGAAGATTAAGCTTATCCATAGGAACAGCCTGGGCATAGCCGCCGCCTGCAGCACCACCCTTTATACCAAAGCATGGTCCGAGGGAAGGTTCACGCATTGCAACAACAGACTTTTTACCCATCCTGTTAAGAGCGTCATTCAGTCCAAGAGTAACAGTTGTTTTTCCTTCACCGGCAGGTGTAGGATTGATAGCTGTAACAAGTACCAGCTTTCCATCCTTAATTGAAGCATCATTTTCCAGCTTTTCAATATAGCTGTCACTTATCTTTGCCATTGAACGTCCATACATTTCAATGTCGTCTTCTGTCGCACCAATCTTAGATGCAACCTCTCTTATGTCCTTCAGTGTAGCCTCCTGTGCGATTTCAATATCTGTTTTCATGAAATCCTTCCTCCTATTAATATTTTCACCTGATAAGTTACTGATGAGCCGTCTGGTTCAGCAGTATATGAGAAGCGCCAGCTTCTTAAATATATGTGTCTAAAGCACATTTAACTAACTCATTGAATCAAGTCTCTCTTCAAACTCGGTCATAGTCATAAGCACCTTTCTCGGTTTGGTTCCCTCTTCAGGTCCTACAACTCCGAATTCCTCAAGCTGATCCATAATACGCGCAGCTCTGTTAAAGCCTATACGGTGCATTCTCTGGATATAACCTATGGAAGCTTTATCCTTTTCTATAATGGAACGGGCAGCATCTTCAAAGAGCTCATCATATCTGCTTTCGCTGTCAGACGCGCCGCCTGTTTCCGAAGAAGCTCCAACATTTGAAGAATTGATAGACTCATTTACTCCGGAATCATATGACGTTTCGCCATAATGCTCCTTGATAAAGTCAACCACCCTTTCAACCTCTTCATCACTTATAAATGCACCCTGAACTCTGACCGGTTTGGTATATCCTGCAGGATAGAAAAGCATATCGCCTTTTCCAAGAAGCTTCTCAGCACCGCCCATATCGATAATGGTTCTTGAATCCACGCTTGAGGAAACTGAAAATGCTATTCTTGAAGGTACATTTGCCTTGATAAGACCTGTGATTACATCTACAGAAGGTCTCTGTGTGGCAATTACCAGATGGATACCGGCAGCACGGGCAAGCTGTGAAAGTCTGACTATACTTTCTTCAACCTCCTTATGAGCAACCATCATAAGGTCCGCAAGCTCATCCACTATAACGATAAGCTGAGGCATATGCTTAAACTGCGGATCCTCATTCGGTCCCTGGGCTACAACCTTCTTGTTGAAGCCTTCTATATTTCTAACTCCATAATTAGAGAAAAGCTGATAACGCTTTGTCATCTCATCCACAGCCCAGTTAAGAGCACCTGCAGCCTTTTTAGGATCTACAACTACAGGAATCAAAAGATGAGGTATGCCATTATAGGATGTAAGCTCAACCTGCTTTGGATCTACCATTATAAGCTTAACGTCCTTAGGATCCGCCTTATACAGAATACTCATTATAAGAGTATTGATACATACAGACTTACCGGATCCGGTTGCACCCGCTATTAAAAGGTGAGGCATCTTGGCAATATCGCTTATTATTATCTGACCGCTAATATCCTTACCAACGGCAAATGCAACATTTGACTTGAATTCCCTGAAAAGATCATTATCAATAAGATCTCTGAAGTAAACAGTTTGATTCTCTTTATTCGGTATCTCTATACCGATAGCCGCTTTACCGGGGATTGGTGCTTCTATACGAATATCCGTAGCAGCAAGCGCCATCTTTATATCATTTTCCAGACCAAGAATCTTATTAACTCTCACACCCTGTTCAGGCTGCAGTTCATATCTTGTTATGGAAGGTCCGACACTGAAATTAGTAATAGTAACATTTACGCCAAAGCTTTCCAGCGCCTGCTTCAGTGTAATGGCAGTCTCCCTGACAGATGCGTCACCGGTTCTGTCAAAGGAATATCTTCCGCCCTGCTTCAAAAGGCTTACAGGAGGAAATACATATTTACGTACTACTTCTTCTGTATTCTCGATAGCATTTCCAATCTCCTGCGTTGCTTTCAGCTTATCCTCGCGTGTAACCTTTTCATCGTCAGCTACTTCAGCAGCATTGCCGGAATTTGCTCCGGTTCGTTCATTACTCTTTATTTCAGAAGTCACGGTTCTGCCGGATTCAGACTGAGCAGTCACGGTTCCGGAAGCCGTTTTAACCCGGGAGGCGCTATGCTTTGATGCTTCAGATTCTTTCAGATAAGACGAAGTATTATCCTGATAAGCCTCCGGCTCCTGATACGAACTGTAATCCTGCTGCAGTTGAACATTCTGATAATTACTCAGTTCTTCTAACTGGCTGTCACCCCGGTAGCTGTCATAGCGTGGAGTCTGATATCCATCATAGCCCGAAGTCTGACCAATATTCTGATAGCTTTGCAGCTCCTCAGATTGCCGGCTATTAAGAAGCGGCTCAGACTCAGCCTGTATTCCTGCTTCTCTATCTCTTCTGGCTCTTCTGGTAACAGGCCCCTTATACCCCGGAATCACCTCGCCACTCTCATCATTATAATGAGTATCACTTCCAAGAGGGTCATCATATGTACTTGAATCAGGATCCAGTTCAAAGAAATCTCTCGGCTGATATTCACTCTGTTTCTTTCTTTTACCTGTAGAGGAAGCTCTTCCGGTTCCCTCCTCAGCTCTTATGCTGCGGCCAGTCCTGTCCTTAAGAGGCATCGCTATCTCGCTTTCAGCCTCAGGCAGATACTTGGCAGGAGTAGCTGTTTTAGTTCTGGAGGTATCCACTTCAGGAATTATCTCATGTATTTCCTCATCGGGAACTATATTATTCTTCTTATTCCTGCTCCTGGTTTTCTTCTTTGAGGAAGCGCTTTTCCCTTCCACATCAAGAACTCTCAGATCATGGAGCATACCCTTCCCGCGAATCTTGTTCAGAAGCAGGTCTTCATCCTCTATATCATAGTAGTCCGAGTCATCCGAATCATCGTCATACTCTTCATCATATCTCTCATAGCCCTGATCAAATCTGAAATCAAACATTTTCTTAAAAAGAACTGTCGGTCTGACTCCAGTTATTTCAATTATTGAAATGATAATAAGAATAAAAGAAATGATAATAGCTCCAACGCGGCTCAGGAACTTTGCTATAAGAACTATGATTCCTCCAAAGAGAATACCGCCCCCTCTATGGTCACTATAGCCATCAAAATACAGCTCCTTGATTCCCATGTTCGAGGTTCCGACAATAAGCTGGATAACAAATCCGATACACATTGCCAGAACAAATGACCATATAATCTTTTTCATAAGCTTTGGTCTGGGTCCGTTTGCCATAATAAAACAAAAGCATATGAAAAATGCTACTGGTAACACAAAAAACATGGAGCCAAATAAACCAAAGAAGAAACCACTGACCATGGTTCCAGCTTTGCCACATACTCCATACGTTCCGAGCATAAGTAACAGATTAATCGCAAAACAAATAATGGCATACACTTCACGTCTTGTCTCCGGAGGGGTCATAGCCTCCTCTCTTTCCCTTTGACGCTCTATCTCATACGCCCTGGTGTTTTTACGTCCCGAATTTGTACCGGTACGACCTGATGTACTTCTTTTACGTGAAGTCGAAGCTTTACCGGAACCTTTAGCAGAAGCATTAGCCGTTCTGGTTTTTGCGCCCGACTTTGAAGAAGTGCTGCCTTTACCACTATTACTCTTTTTAGTTGTACTACTGTTATTAGCTGCCATTTAAACCTTGAATATCTCCATTCATAAAATATTGATACTGTCAGTTCAGAAAAAACTCTTAACCTCTTTAAATTCAGTGCCGAACAAAGGTAACGATCACAAATATCCGTTACCCCGTCCGGCTTTATGAATTATTATTGATTTATCACTCCGGTACACTAATCGAAAATATGTTCCAATCACATAAGAATCGATGTACCAGAATATATTCTGAGTCATTACATATGACTATGAAATATAGAGAACGATTTCATTATTATCCTGTAATTTGTCAGCAGGAATATAATTAGTTTCCATGCTTTCTCCATTAAGTGTCATGCTCTTGAAACCGCACTCAGCATGTCCAGGATTCTTAATGGTAATACCAAGATGCTTTCCTCTGAAATCCTTTGATATAGTCAGTTCATCCCACTTTGATGGAATAGAAGGTGCTATCTTAAGACCATAGAAATCAGGTCTCATTCCAAGTATTCCTTCAACAGAACCAACCATTACAGTTGAGGCTGTACCTGTAAGCCAGTGAACATGAGATCTTCCATGGAAAGGACTGTCCTTACCCTCTGTAAACTGTCCATAGCAATATGGTTCCAGCTTTCTGATCTCAGCCTTGTCATTCTGAGCACTCGGAGCATTTTCCATATAGTACTCAAAGGCTCTGTCTCCGTGTCCACGAAGAGCTTCAGCAAGAATGATCCAGCCCTGTGGCTGTGAGAATATACCACCATTTTCCTTGGTGGAAGCATTAAACAGAAGCATAAGAGCTCCATCAAAGGCATGCTCCTTATATGCAGGTCCCATAAGCATAACGCCGTAATCAGTATTCAGGAGTCTGTGAACTGACTCCAGTGCCTTATCAGCCTGTTCATCAGATGCAAGACCGGATATTACAGACCAGCTCTGTGGATTGAGCCACATATTAGCTTCTATATCATCCCTGTTACCAATAACCTGACCGTTCTCCCTGTATCCACGAATGAAACGGTCCTCGTTCCAGCAGCCTTCGCCAAGTATCTTACCCAGCTTCTCCTGCTGTTCATCAATATATGCTATATAATCTGTATCATTTTTATACTCAGCAAACTTCTTAATGATAGTAAAGGCATAGTAAAGCTGGAAAGCAACAAAAGTTGACTCGCCCTGTTTACCAAGTCTCAGACAGTCATTCCAATCTGCATGAAGTCCGGCAGGCATTCCGTGAGGACCAAGTCTGTTCATAGAGAAGTCTATAGCTCTTTTCAGGTGGTCATATACAGAGCCCTCGTCCTTGTTTGCATAAGGAATAACCTCATCAACAAAGTCAAGATTACCTGACTCAGCAATATACTTATAAACTGTAGGGAAAAGCCACAGAGCATCATCAGCTCTGTAAGCAGGATGTCCCGTCTCCTTGGCATAAGCCGAGTTCTCATCATTTTCATCAGGACAGTTTTCATGTCCCGCATTATGAGTGTATTTAACAAGTGGAAGTCCACCACCATTATCAACCTGTGCACTGAGCATGAATCTGATCTGCTTAGCTGCTGCCTCAGGATCAAGATGAATAACACCCTGTATATCCTGAACAGTATCTCTGTAACCATATCCATTTCTAAGCCCGCAATATACAAAGGATGCAGCTCTTGACCAGATAAAGGTCATAAAGCAGTTAAAGGCATGCCAGGTATTGATCATGGAATCAAACTCGGGTGTAGGTGTATGAACCTGGAAATGATTCAGCTTCTCATGCCAGTGATGAGTAAGCTCCTGCATATCCTTTTCAGTTTTAGCCTCAGTATCAGCATAGGAGCTGATGATGCTGTCAGCCTCCTCATCGCTCTTCTGTCCGACTATAAAGCAGATGGTTTTAGATTCTCCCGGCTTAAGTGTAAGCTTCGTAGAAAGAGCTCCGCAACTGTTAGCATTATAATTAAGACCGTTACCGAGATCTCCCTTTTCAACTCCTACAGGATTGGAATAGTTTCTATAGGATCCCAGAAAGCTTTCCTTATCGCCTGAATATGAAGAAACCTCTCCACCAGCCATTCCGAAGAAACGGCAGGCAACAGTGCTTCCGTTTACACTGGATTTGTTTACATTTTCATTAATTACCTGCTTGATACGATTTCCCAGGAAATATGTTCTTGTAATAAAGAGTGTATATTGAAGATTAACCTGATCCTGCTCATAATTACCTTCATTAGTAAACTCAGCATATCCTGTAAGGGTTATATTTCTTTCCTTATCAGAATTATTGGTAACCTTTGCACTCCATACCTCATAGGTCTGATCCAGCGGCACAAAGTAACGCGCTTCAGTTTTGATATCACTATACTCAGAACTGATAACAGTATATGCGGTACCATGTCTTGTTTCACTCTTAAAGGTATCCAGCGGTTTGCCAACAGGCATCCAGGAATTAGACCAGAAGTCTCCTGTCTCATCATCTCTGAGATAGATATATCTGCCGGGCTGATCAAAGGAATTAAATACATATCTCAGTATTCTTCCGTTAGCTCCGGACTGCTCAAAGCTGTAACCGCCTGCATTATTGGATATTATAGCACCGTAAGCCGGTGAGCCAAGGTAATTGGCCCACGGCGCCGGTGTATCAGGTCTTGTTATAACATATTCTTTTTTTGCGTCATCAAAATATCCGTATTTCATAAGCACCCCCACGAAATAATTATTCGGCATCCTTAAGTGACAGACTGATCTTACCCATTCTATCTACTTCAAGTACCTTTACGCGTACCTTATCTCCTATATTTACTACATCTTCAACCTTTTCAACTCTTTCCTTTGCAAGCTTTGATATATGAATCATTCCGTCCTTGTTAGGAGCAAGCTGAACAAATGCACCAAATGGCATGATCCTTACTACTTCACCCTCATAGGTTTTGCCTACCTCGATAGGATCAATGATTGAATGGATAATAGATATAGCCTTCTCTATTCCTTCTTTATCTGTACCGGAAACAGAGATATTGCCATCATCATCTATATCAATCTTAACTCCTGTTTCCTCGATGATAGAATTGATAGTCTTACCACGCTGTCCGATAACCTCTCCTATCTTCTCAGGATCAATAGTCATGAACTGAATCTTTGGAGCATATTCATTGACCTCAGGTCTTGGAGCAGGTATAGCCTTGAGCATGCACTCATCCAGGATGTAGAATCTTGCCTGTCTTGTACGCTCTATCGCACCCTTAATGATCTCATTTGTAAGACCATGTATCTTGATATCCATCTGGATAGCTGTAATACCTTCCTTGGTTCCGGCAACCTTGAAGTCCATATCTCCAAAGAAGTCCTCAAGTCCCTGAATATCTGTAAGAAGCACAAAGTCATCATCTGTTTCACCGGTTACAAGGCCGCAACTGATACCGGCAACAGGAGCCTTGATAGGAACACCGGCAGCCATAAGTGACATACAGGATGCACAGGTTGAACCCATTGATGTAGAACCATTTGACTCAAAAGTCTCGGATACGGCACGAATAGCATAAGGGAATTCGTCCTTATCAGGAAGAACAGGTACAAGAGCTCTCTCAGCAAGTGCTCCATGTCCTATCTCACGACGTCCAGGTCCACGGCTTACCTTTGTCTCTCCAACAGAATATGAAGGGAAGTTATAATGATGCATATATCTCTTCTCTGTAACATATTCATCAAGTCCATCAATCTTCTGTGATTCTGAAAGAGGAGCAAGAGTTACGATATCGCATATCTGTGTCTGTCCACGAGTGAACATAGCTGAACCATGTACTCTTGGAATGATATCAACCTCTGCAGCAAGAGGTCTGATCTGATCAAGTGCTCTTCCGTCCGGACGCTTGTGATCCTTAAGTATCATCTTACGAACTGTCTTCTTCTGATACTGATAAAGAGCATCGCCAAGGAAACCAAGCCACTCTTCATTGTCCGCATATCTTTCCTTAAGCATATCCTTAAATGCATCTATATTCTTCTCTCTGGTCTGCTTATCATCTGTAAATACAGCCTCTTCCATCTGCTCCGGTGGGATGACTGTCTTGATATCCTCAAAAAGCTCTTCAGGAACTGCGTAGCTCTTATATGAGAACTTTTCCTTTCCGCAGTCAGCAACAATCTTGTCAATGAACTCTATAACCTTCTGGTTAACCTTATGAGCTTCAAAGATAGCCTCGAGCATCTTTTCTTCAGGAACCTGATTTGCACCTGCCTCTATCATGATAACCTTATACTTTGTCGATGCAACTGTAAGATTAAGATCCGAAACAGAAAGCTGTGCAGCACTTGGATTGAATACCAGATGATCATTGATAAGACCAACCTGTGTTGTTGCACAAGGACCATCAAACGGAATATCAGAAATTGAAGTAGCAATAGCTGAACCAAGCATCGCTGTAAGCTCAGGTCTGCAATCAGGATCTACTGAAAGCACAAGACTTTCAAGTGTAACATCATTTCTGAAATCCTTAGGGAAAAGAGGTCTCATAGGACGGTCGATAACACGGCATGTGAGAACTGCATTTTCAGATGCCTTTCCTTCTCTCTTATTGAAACCACCGGGAATCTTACCTACTGCATACATCTTCTCGTTATACTCAACTGAAAGCGGGAAGAAATCAATTCCATCTCTCGGTTCCTTTGATGCAGTTGCAGTTGAAAGAACAACTGTATCACCATAATGAATCAGAACAGCGCCATTTGCCTGCTTTGCAACTCTATCTACGTCAACACGAAGAGTCTTTCCGGCAAGCTCCATTTCATACTTTTTGTACATAATGTCTCTCCTTTAATATATAAGATGTTTTTTGATCAGGCGGGCTTCCGAAACGACTGAAAAAACCTGACGCATCAAGTCTTTTCAGCAGTCTCGGCAGAAAGGGATAACATCAAATCCTTTCACCCGCATAATCCTTAAAAGTTTACCATAACTTATTACATTCTTCAATGATTTCTTGAAGGATATCTTCGATACTTTTATTATCTGTTTCAACTATAATATCCGCAGCATCCGCATACAGCTCCAGCCTCTTCGATAATATATCATTTATCTTTTTCTTCAGCTCAGCCTCACTACCACTTTTAAGAAGCGGTCTCTGATCATCATTTTTAACTCTTTCAAATATTGTATCAGGACTTGTTTTAAGATATACCACTCTTCCCAGCTTTTTAAGTATCTTTCTGTTTTCTTCCGAGATAACTATTCCGCCACCGGTAGATACTATGCTGTCTCTGATTCCCAGCATCGATCTGAGCTTTTCAGTTTCCAGTCTTCGAAAGCCTGCTTCGCCAATTTGAGCAAATATATCATTGATGCTTTTCTTCTCTGACTCAACTATATATTCATCAGTATCAATAAGCTTCATATTATATTTTTCAGCTATAGCCCTTCCGACAGTTGTCTTGCCCGAACCCATGTAACCAACCAGGATTATATTATGAGCAGCTTCCGATTGACCTTTTTTCTGTTCAACCTTTTTCTGTTCAATCTTTTTCTGTTCGACCTTTTTCTGTTCAACCTTTTTCTGTTCAACCAAAAAAGCATTTTCAGATATATTTTCCTCCTTATGATCCGAAGCGCCGTACAGAGAGGCTCTGAGTACGTCATACACCTTACCTGATACCTCCTGATCAATCTTTATATCAAACCAGTATTCAAAGGCTATAAGACCCTGATATAAAAGCATGGATAGACCATTATCGCACGCTATTCCCAGCTCATTCATTTTACGGATAAATGGAGTAACCGCCGGATTATATATCAGATCGTAACCGTAATCAGCCAATCTGTAAAAATCATCATCCTCTATCAAGAGTCCGTCTCCAGCTTTTAATCCAACAGATGTGCACTGAAACATGATATATGAAGCATCCTGCGGAATACTTTTATAATCCGAAAGTCCAAGAGCAGTAACCTGAGATATCTCCCGTGCTATCCTCTCTGCTTTATCAATACTTCTGTTCAGCAGATATATCTTATCAACCCCCGCATCCGCCAGCATGATACAGACAGCTCTGGAGGCTCCGCCTGCACCGATTACTATTGCATTTTTTCCGGTCAGAGCTACCTCTTTTGATTCCAGCGCTCTTCTGAGCCCCGGCATATCAGTATTATAGCCCTTATAGCCTCCCTCAGCAGGAACCAGCGTATTAACAGCCCCTATTCTCTCAGCCAGTGGATCGACAGCTACAAGCTGTTCCATCACCTGCTGTTTAAAAGGAACTGTAATATTCAGCCCCTTCACATTTGAAGCATATAAGCCCTTTACAGCACTACTTATATCATCTTCAACGTGTATCGGAACATAAACAGCATTTATCCCCAGAATATCGCAAAGGGTGTTATGTATTACCGGCGAAAGTGTATGCTCTATAGGATTACCTATAACACCCAGAAGCTTTGTCTTTCCATTTATATCTCTCATCTTACTACCTCAAAATCAATACAATAAAAAAGCGCACGAAACATAGCGTGCGCTTTCTCAGATAAGTCTTATTTTCTAAGACCAAGCTGCTGTATGAGTGTTCTGTAACGCTCGATATCCTTGCCCTTAAGGTAAGCAAGCAGGTTTCTTCTCTGACCTACCATCTTCAGAAGTCCTCTTCTTGAATGATAATCATTTGGATGTACCTTGAAATGCTCATTAAGATCATTGATTCTTGCTGTAAGAATAGCGATCTGTACCTCAGGTGAACCTGTGTCATTTGCGTCCTTACCATACTTTGCTGCAAGTTCAGCTTTCTGCTGGCTAGTAATCATTGTTACTACCTCCTTATAAAATAATATATGCCCTATACCGAGTTCAGGTCGGAGTTCTCCTTAAACACAGTACGGGTAAATGTTCTAAGACGGTGGTATTTTATACCAATTTAAGTATATTGTCAAGCCTGCTGTGTGTGCCCTCCAATATCATATCCAGTATAGTAACAGCAACCATTGACTCAACAACCACAACAGCTCTCGGAGCTATTATCGGATCATGTCTTCCTTTTATCTCAATATCCAGTTCTTCACCCTTATCATTTATGGTTCTCTGCTTCCTGTATATAGAAGGTGTAGGTTTAAAAGCGGCTCTGAGAACTATATCACTGCCATCCGAAATGCCTCCCAGCACTCCTCCGCTGTGATTGGTCTTTTTCCGGAAGCCTTCTGTAAACTCATCATTATTCTGAGAGCCTCTTGAAGTAACTACTCCAAAACCATCACCTATCTCAACTCCCTTTACAGCTCCTATAGACATAACAGCATAGGCAAGCCTTGCATCCAGTTTATCAAATACAGGCTCTCCGATTCCGGCAGGAACATGTTCTGCGACGCATTCAACAAGAGCACCACTGGAATCCTTTTCCTTTATTAATTCTTCAAGATAAAGCGAAGCCCTCTCTGCCGCATCCTTATCCGGCATACAAAGACTATTCTTAAGTATCTCAGCCTTATCAAAGTTTTCTCTAACTATACTTATATCACCAATCTGTGTTACATAAGCATAGATATTTACGCCAAGCTGTTCCAGTACCTTTCTCGCCACTGCTCCGGCTGCAACCCTTCCGATAGTCTCTCGTCCGGAGCTACGTCCTCCACCTCTGTAATCTCTGAAGCCATACTTTTTATCAAAAGTATAGTCCGCATGTCCCGGTCTGTATTTATCGGCAATATCCGAATAGTCCTTTGATATCTGGGAGGTATTCTCAACCATCATAGATATCGGACAGCCGGTAGTTCTTCCTTCAAATACACCTGATAATATCCGGACTGTATCACTTTCAGATCTCTGGGTGGTAAATCTCGACTGACCGGGTTTTCTCCTGTCAAGAAAGCTCTGAATATAAGCCTCATCAATTTCCAGACCAGCGGGACAGCCATCAACTGTAACACCTACAGCTTTTCCATGAGACTCTCCCCAGGTGGTGACACTAAATATATTTCCATAGCTTGAGCCTGCCACAATTCTCCTCCTTCACAGCAAAAGACTCATCCAGGCTTTTACGCTCTTGGATGAGCCTTATCATAAACCTCTTTAAGTTTTCCCGGACGTCCCTTCAGATATATCTGTGTTGTAGAAATATCCGAATGTCCAAGCATTTCCTGCAGACTAACCAGATCAGCACCATTGTTAACCATATGTGACGCAAAAGAATGTCTTATCATATGCGGCGTGATATCCTTATCAATACCCGCTTTCTTGGCATAGGATTTGAGAACCTTCCAGAAGCCCTGTCTCGACATCATTTCTCCTTTTACATTTGTAAAAAGATAATCAGATGTTCCACACATGGATGGTCTGACATCATTAATATACCTGTTAAGCGCATGCTTTGCAGCATTTTCAATAGGTATAATACGGCTCTTGTTCTGATCATGGCACTCTATATAACCAAGCGAAAGATTCAGATCAGAAACCTTAAGTGATATCAGCTCCGTAACTCTGAGACCTGTCGCATATAGAAGCTCAAGCATCGCTTTATCTCTTATCTCCTTAGGCGAATCACCTGAAGGCTGATCCAGCAACAGATTTACTTCCTCTATGCTGAGAGTCTCAGGAATCTTCTTCTCCACCTTAGGGGGCTTAAGTCCCTCAGTAGGGTTGCCAGTTATAAGCCCGTTTTCAAGAAGATAGATAAAAAACGATCTGATACTTGCAATACTTCTTGAAACTGTTGCAGAGCTCATCTTCTCACTTTCCATATAAAGAACATATGATCTGAGATCAGTAGCTGTTACATCAGTAATCTTATCCGTTCCATTATTCTTCAAGAAGTTCATCATCTTTACAAGATCACGTCTGTAGGATTGAACGGTATTCTGACTACTTTTCTTTACATCAGTCAGATATTTAATATACTTATCAATCTCTCGTTCCACTAGTACCCTTCCCCACATTTTTTCTAAGTGTTCTTAGTATAGATATAAATTTACATAAAATCAACTATAATTTTTTATCGTAAACCCCTGCAAAGCCAGAGTTTTTAAGGCTTTTCACAATATGGGGTGGGATTACATAAAGTAAAGCACTAAATGTTGCGGAAATAAAATTTTAATTTTTTTTTACAAATTTGTTACAAGCATGTCTAAGGTTTACATATCTTGTACGCCATAATAGCCAGAATCGTTTTACTATCGTTAATCTTGCCAATTCTGACAAGTTCCAGAGCCTCATCCAGAGTCAGTCTTACTATGTCAATATATTCATCCTCATCCATATTAACCTTTCCCTTTTTCAGATCACGGCCGATATACACTGCTGTCCTCTCACTGAAAAGTCCAACAGCAGCTATAATGTAATTAATAAAATCCAGCCTCTCCGGAATAAGCCCCGTCTCTTCCTGCGCCTCTCTGATAGCGCATTTATAAAATGGATTATCAGGCGACTCAAAATCTTCTCTTGTAAATTCATCTGATAATTCTTCCCTGCTCTTACCCGAAAGATCATATTTATCAAAATCAGACGGTTCGATGCAACCGGCGGGAATCTCAGTATCCATTCTGTTAACCGCATTCCGGTATTGTTTAACAAAAAGCAGTTTCTCATTTTCATCCACAAGGAGAACTCCCGAACCATTTCTGTTCTCTACAAAATCATAATAAACCTTATTTCCGTCAGGTGTTTCAATCTCATCCTCAAAGACCTTGACTCTATGAGCTTTATATTTTAGTTTTCTGTTTATAAGCCGCATCTCACCACTCTTCTTTGCCATAGCTTTCTTTTCTTTATCATCCATATACAGCATCCTCCCATACATTCTTTTTTTTTATAAAGAAAAACCACCTATATTCTTTCGAATATAGGTGGTAATTTTTACTTTGCGTAATCACTAATTCTATACTCACGAATTAGACTAACTTTAATCTGACCAGGATATTCAAGCTCATCTTCAATCTGCTTGGATATATTTCTGGCAAGAAGTACCATATCTGCATCGCTGATTTTTTCCGGAACAACAGATACTCTGATTTCTCTACCTGCCTGAATGGCAAAGGATCTTTCAACACCATCGAAGGAATTAGCTATATCTTCAAGTCTGGTAAGTCTTGTAGTATAGGTATCAAGAGTCTCTCTTCTCGCACCGGGACGAGCGGCTGATATTGCATCAGCAGCCTGAACTATACATGCGATCATAGACTCAGGTTCACAGTCTCCATGATGTGAAGCAACCGCATTGATGACAACATGATTCTCTTTATATTTCTTACAAAGATCAACACCAATTGTTACATGTGAGCCTTCTACTTCATGATCGATAGATTTACCGATATCATGCAGCAGACCTGCTCTCTTGGCAAGCTTAACATCCTCACCAAGTTCGCCAGCCATAAGACCACTCAGATGAGCAACCTCAACGGAATGTTTTAATACATTCTGACCAAAGCTGGTTCTAAACTTCATTCTACCCAGAAGCTTTATAAGCTCCGGATGAAGTCCATGAACACCAACCTCAAGAGCTGCCGCCTCGCCATCCTCTTTCATCTTACTCTCGACTTCTTTCTTAGCCTTTTCAACCGTCTCTTCTATACGAGCAGGATGAATACGACCATCGATAATAAGCTTTTCAAGAGCGACTCTGGCAATCTCCCGCCTTACTGCATCAAAACTTGACAGTACAACCGCTTCAGGAGTGTCATCGATGATAAGATCAACACCTGTAAGGTTCTCAAGAGTACGTATGTTACGTCCTTCACGACCTATGATACGTCCCTTCATCTCATCACTAGGCAGCTGAACGATAGACACAGTTGATTCAGAAACCACATCAGCAGCACATTTCTGTATAGCGCCAACTACGATTTCCTTTGCCTTCTTATCAGCTTCCTCCTTGGCTCTGGCTTCCATTTCCTTAATCATCATCGCTGTTTCATGCTTTACATCATCTTCAACGGTTCTAAGTAGATATTCCTTAGCCTGTTCAGAGGTAAGTCCAGAGATTCTCTCCAGTTCCTGCTGTCTCTTTGTTGAAAGCTCTTCCACTTCGGATACTCTCTTGGCAAGATTAGCTTCTTTTGACGTAAGAGACTGCTCTCTACGTTCAAGAGTGTCGCTCTTCTTATCAAGATTTACCTCTCGCTGCAGAACTCTCTTTTCCATTTGCTGAATCTCTGATCTACGGTCCTTGACTTCCTTTTCGATGTCATTCTTAGTCTTAAGAGCATCTTCCTTGGCAGTCAGAAGAATTTCCTTCTTCTTTGACTCAGCATTCCTAAGTGCATCATCTATTATGCTCTTTGCCTTATCTTCGGCTGAACCAATCTTTGCCTCGGCAATATTCTTACGATATGCAATACCGGCAAACCAGAATATGGCAGCACCAATAAGGAAAGCAACAATCACGATGATAACCCATACAAGAGTTGTCACAGGATTACCTCCTTTATTAAATTTTTAATGTGCAAAACAATGTGTACCTAAACACACACTTATCTAGTTTATAACCAAAAAGATATTATGTCAAGTAAAGTTTAATCTTATCATAACTAAAGCCATGTCTCATAAGGAAGGAACAGGCTCTTCTTCTTATTTTTTCATCTGTAAGATCCTGTCCCCTGAACCTTTTATCAAGAAGCTTTTCAATAGTATCAGACTCTTCTATTCCTTCATCTCTATATACTCCGGAGATGACCTCTTCATAAAGCGATACGTCTATTCCTCTGTCTTCCAGTTCCTTTTCCAGAAGCCTTCTGCTCTTGGTCATCATATAGCTTCTGACATAGCTTTCCACAAATCTTTCGTCACTCAGATAATTATAGCTGTTCATAAGCTGTATCACATCATCGATGGCATATTCGGGAAATTTTTTGGCTTTAAGCTTTTCTCTTATCATTTTGCCGGAGCATTCCCTGCTTGTAGCAATGGTAATCGCTTTATTAAAGCCTTTATTTACAATTTCATTTTTCAGATTCTCCAGAACCGGATCAGATACATCGCTGATATAAAATTCAGATTCATTTTCTGGCTTAAGTCCAAGCTTCTCAAAATCCTTATAATAGATAAAGCCAAGATAGGTTTCATCAGAAGTATCATAAACCAGATAGCTTTTATCCTTTCTGAGAAACTTAAGTGTCTTCATTATTCATCACCTGACTCATCTTCCCCAGGAGCCTCGTCAGGATTTGTGAAGTAATAATCACGAACCTTCTGTTCTATCTCTGCCATAACATCAGGATTCTCCTTCAGATATGCCTTGGCATTCTCCCTGCCCTGACCAATCTTCTCACCAAGATATGCGTACCAGGCTCCGGACTTTACTACAACATCACATCCGGCAGCAAGATCAAGGATATCGCCTTCTCTGGATATTCCTTCACCAAACATAATATCAAACTCTGCCTTCTTAAATGGAGGAGCCACCTTATTCTTAACTATAGTTACCTTGGTTCTGTTACCAACGCCCTCACCACCGGTCTTGATAGTCTCTACTCTTCTGACCTCCATTCTTACAGAGGAATAAAACTTAAGAGCACGTCCACCTGTGGTAGTTTCAGGATTACCAAACATAACACCAACCTTCTCACGAAGCTGATTGATAAATATAACAACACAGTTGGTTTTACTAATAACCGCAGTAAGCTTTCTGAGAGCCTGTGACATAAGTCTTGCCTGAAGACCTACATGGGAGTCACCCATCTCGCCCTGGATCTCTGCCTTAGGAACGAGAGCGGCTACCGAGTCGATAACGATGATATC
>DGRT01000098.1 GCA_002391105.1 Lachnospiraceae bacterium UBA4381
CACGGTCCGGGTCAGTTGCAAGATAGACAAAGTCAGCTTTTTTAGCAGCCTTACGAAGTGTACTAAGAAGGTCCCCCTTTCCTCTGATAGTAATATAATGAGGTTCAAAATCATTATCCTTATCAATTCCCATACTGCTTCTTGGCAGATCCCTTACATGTCCCTCAGAAGCTATTACATCATAGTTTTTTCCAAGGAACTTCTTAATGGTTGTAGCCTTTGTCGGGGACTCCACTATCACAAGATTCTTCTTCGCCATCATAACCTCCATTTAATACAGTTTTATACAAACCGTTTGTAAATATACACCAAAATTTTTAGGATAGCAAGAGGGGATTCTCCTTGAAGCAGGAGGGGATTCTCCCTGAAGCAAGAATTTTTTCGCTCTACAAAGCAATGGTGCCTATAGGCATTACACCTACAGACACCACATAAATCATTTTCCTCAACCAGCCATTATTCTCCAGCCGGGTATTCAGGAAATAATATATTATTATCTTACTTTTGGACTATAAGTTACCGAAAAATGATATCAGATGCGTAGCAGGGGTATATATCAATCAAAGCGAGATATATAAATATCAACCAAAGAATAACTGCTTACAGCGTATTCTATTTTTTTACAGCATTTTTATTAGCTGGTTTCTTATTTATTCCGTCTTCCACGGCTTTCTTCGCATTTCCCGCTCCATACTTTGTAGTAAATGTATTTGCATTTATAAAATCAGCCGCAAGCGAATCGTTGTTATTACGTACCTTATTAATATCCTTTATAATCCTAAAATAAAATTATATAAATCTGTTATTTCACATTTTAACATAAAGAGCGCAACATAATAGCAACAAATAATATCAGTACACCTTATTTGAACTTACTGTGAATACTTCCTGCAAATTCTTGCCACAAATCCAGATTAATACTAGAATAATCATACGCGTTCCAATGAGGCAGGAAGGAGCGTAAATGTATAGTAAAATTACCAGTGGATCAGCCATGGGTATCGATGCCGTAATCGTAAACGTCGAGGCAGACGTAAGCGCCGGACTCCCAGGGCTTAATTTGGTGGGTTATCTTTCGTCTTCTGTAAGGGAGGCCGGTGACAGAGTGAGAGCCGCCCTCAGAAACACAGGATACTTCCTGCCCTCTCAGAAAATAACCATCAATCTTTCTCCCGCAGATGTCCGTAAGGAGGGCTCTGCTTATGATCTGGCAATCGCCGTATCTATTCTTATTTCCATAGGAAGCTTTAAGCTATCGGAAGAGTTCAGGAAGGAGCTTAGTCACACACTGTTTATGGGTGAGCTGGGACTTGACGGCAGAGTTCTTGGCACAAACGGCGTACTGTCTGTTGTGGATTATGCAAGAGAAAAGGGATATAACAGATTTGTTGTTCCTTATTCTAATGCGGTAGAAGCTTCTCTCGTTAAAAATGTAGCCATTACCCCTTTAAACACTCTGCAGGATATGATAGATATTCTCAGCTCGGAAAAATGGGGTGACACTTTTACCACCCCAGAGAAAACCGAAATCGAAGATACATTTGAATATGATCTCGCAGATATTAAAGGTCAGGAAACCATGAAACGCGGTGTAATTATCGCTGTAGCAGGTTTTCACAATATTCTTATGACCGGAGCTGCCGGATCGGGCAAATCCATGATAGCCAAATGTATCCCGGGAATCATGCCTCCTCTAACCTATTCAGAAAGCATGGAGCTTACCAAAATCTACAGTGTAGCCGGACTGCTCAGCACCGAAGCCGGAATGATGCACCGCCGCCCCTTTAGAAGTCCTCATCAGAATATTTCAGAAGCAGCACTCTGCGGAGGAGGATCATCACCCAAACCGGGCGAGGTTACACTCTCCAACTCCGGCGTGCTCTTTCTCGATGAATTTCCGGAGTTCAGACGAAGCTCCATCGAGGCTCTTAGACAGCCTATGGAGGATAAGCAGGTAACAGTTTCCAGGATAAAGGCAACCTATACATTTCCAGCCAGATTCATGCTGGTTTCGGCCAGAAACAACTGCCCTTGTGGTTATTATCCTGACAGAACCAAATGCAGATGCAATGCCGGAGAAATCTTCAGATATCAAAGCAGGATAAGTCATCCCATCATGGACAGAATAGATATCCGTCTTGAGGTGAGTCCTGTAAGCTATGAGCAACTGTTCAGTGATACACAGGGACTATGTTCCGAGGAAGCAAGAAGGATTATCATTCAGGCACGCAGACGTCAGGAAAGCAGATATAAAAATGAAAGCTTTATCTTTAACTCCGAGATACCACAAAGCAAGATAAATGAATATATTATTCTTGGCTCCTCCGAAAAGGAGCTGCTGGAATCAGTTTATACAGAAAAAGAGCTTAGTGCCAGAGCTTATTTTCGTCTGCTCAGATTATCAAGAACCATAGCAGATATAAATGATAGAGAGAATATAACCACTTCTGATATCGAGGAAGCAGTATTCTACAGAAATGATTCTGACAAAGGGAGGGAAATGATATGAGTACAGCCGACAGAGATGTATATATATGGCTCAGTTATATTACCACCTTTAGAAATCAGGACATTGCAAAGCTGACCAGACTTTTTCCCACACCTGAGGAGCTGAAGAACAGTCTGACGGATAAAGATATTCTGGAGCATCTTGTGCACTCCGGAATAATAAAGCCGGAAACTAAACAGGAGTTGCTTGAGCTTACTTTCGGGAAATGTCTCGAAAATGCAGAACATGACATGGCTCATTATAATATTCACTGTACCACCATCATAGATCCTGATTATCCCGCCAGACTGCTGAATATACAGGATGCACCGCCATGCCTTTATTACAAAGGCAGTCTCCGGCTTTCCGAAACAGAGCACATCATCGGTATAGTCGGAAGCAGACGCCCTACCCATTACGGACTGGCAGTAGCGGATGAATTTGCA
Organism: Lachnospiraceae bacterium UBA4381; assembly: GCA_002391105.1. GTDB lineage: Bacteria > Bacillota > Clostridia > Lachnospirales > Lachnospiraceae > Eubacterium_Q. The sequence continues at coordinate 2,935 of DGRT01000098.1, forward strand.
AAGGGGCTGACAGATAAAGGTATGCTTATAGTAAGCGGCATGGCTTATGGTATAGATTCCAGAGCCCACCAGAGTGCCATAGATAATAAAGGAAAAACCATCGCAGTTCTGGGCGGCGGACTTGATATCTGCTACCCCCGTACATCAATAGGTCTTTATACCAGACTATGTGATGAGCATCTGGTATTATCAGAATATCCTCCTCTTGCAAAGCATCTGCCACAGCATTTTCCAAGACGTAACAGGATTATCAGTGGACTGTCTGACGGACTGCTTGTAGTAGAAGCCGCCCTCCGAAGCGGAACACTCATAACTGCCGACTTTGCTCTGGAACAGGGAAAGTCGATATATGCGGTCCCGGGACGCACTACGGATATGATGTCCAGAGGAGTAAATAATCTGATAAAGCAGGGTGCTACGCTTGTGGACAGTCCATCAGATATAATAATGGATATAACCGGAATACCATTAAGGAAAGCTCCAAGGAATGTTTCATATATAACAAACACTGCCCTTGCAAATAATTTATGCGCAAAAAACTGTGTTTCTGCAGATATTATACATAGAAAAAACGGTGTCTCTGTAAATAATATACACGCAAAAATCAGCGTCTCAGCTAACAATAAAACCGGAACAGAAACTGCCTCCGAATATACTAATCATTTTCCTGAAAAACATAATAAAAATGAAATCACAGAACTTTCTGTAACCGAGAAGAATATATTAAAGATGCTGGGATTTGAACCGGTATATATAGACGATATCATCAGAGCAAATAATATGAATATAACCGAAACTATCCATATACTTCGGATTCTTGAAGAAAAAGGACTTGTAGAAGCTGTAGAACAAAGCTACTACATACTCCGAAGATAGAAGAGATAGAGCTGAAGTTCATCCGTTAACTGACAAAATCACTTAAGCTCATCAATCATCTAACAAAAAAGTGTACCGGACTCCATAGGCAAGATTCTATATCCAAGCCTTGGAGACGGCACACTTTTATTTATTCTTTTATAAAAATAATGCTTTATAAATTATTAACAATCAAAAAGCCACATAAATATCCTGCAATCAGAATCTTACAAAGCTCCTATCATAAAGCCAGCAGGCTGAGCAGCACTTTTCTCATTAATAATTAAAATAAACCAGATCATCCTCAGCAGGCTGAACCATTACTACATTATCTGCATTTATCACAGGACCTTCACCCTGAAATTCAGGATAATACTCCTTGCCGATAGTTCCTTCAACCATTATCCAGTCCCTGTCATTCAGAACCTTTGCATCCTTGTAATAGGATTTGAAACCGATAAAGGCTATATCATTTGCACAGCAGGTCATGGCAAATCTTCCGGGAACGAACTCATTTTTCTTAAAGTTGGAAGGTCTGTGAGCCTGAGCCTTGAACTTTATCTTCTTTCCTACATACTTGTCAGGATTATCAGCAGCGTCAATATAGAAGATTCCAAAGTCCTCATCTGCCAGAACTATAGTATCCTGCTCTATATCATAAGGAAGGATTACTTCATCACCATTTTCCATCGGCTTGCCTTCCTTATCCTCAAATATAACCTGCGCACGTCTGTTGACTGCTCTGATACTACGTCTGTATTCAGAGGTTCTGGTGTTCTCGTCACATCTGTTAAAGATAATCATATCAGCATTACGAAGCTGATCCATCATTATCTTCTTCATATTATTTACATATACATCAAAGGTTGTAGCATCCACAAAGGATATGACCTGTACCACTGTCCAGCCTGCAGGAACCTTAACCTGGAATATCCTGTCCAGCTCCCACATTCCGTTATACTCTATGATAACATTTTCAGGATTATACTTTCTGCCGATAGCAAGGAGATGTTCTTCTGTAAGATCCTCTTCCGAGATATATTCGACTGAAATATTACGAGCCTTCAGTTCCTTCTCGTCATATTCCACCTCGCCCTCTTCGCATACCAGAAGCAGCGAAGGTGCACCTTCAGTAAAGCCCTGTTTTATAAGCACATCCTTAGCAAATGTAGTTTTACCACTTTCAAGAAATCCCATAAAGACATATACAGGTATTTCCTTTGGTTCTTTATTCATCATACCGACCACTCCGATCCTAATACTATATTACAGTCCAAAAAGTTCAGCTATCTTCTCTTCATTAAGATTGCTTCCAATAACGCAAAGCTTTCCGGTGTAATCTGCCGCACCGTCTCTAACCTCATATTCACCGGGAACAAGGTCAAATTCCTTCCAGTTTCCTTCCTTATCCGGAACTATACCCTTTGCACGAAGTATGATTCCATATTCATTATCTTCTTCAACTGAAAGCTTATCAAGAATAACCTTCAGATCATCTGCACTATATTTATGAGCTGTCTCTCTGCCCCAGCTTGTAAATACTTCATCAGCATCATGTCCATGATGATGGTGATGATGTCCGCAGCTACATACACCATTCTCGTCGTAGTGGTGATGGTGGTGATGTTCATGCTCGTCCTCATCCTCGTCATGATGGTGATGATGCTCATGCTCGTCATCGTCCTCGTCATGATGGTGGTGATGGTGCTCATGCTCGTCCTCATCCTCGTCATGATGGTGATGTTCATGCTCGTCCTCATCCTCGTCATGGTGGTGGTGATGCTCATGCTCGTCATCATCCTCGTCATGATGGTGGTGATGGTGATGATGTTCATCCTCGTCATCTACAGCAGGATCATATTTGAAGTTCTTCATAATATCCTCTATAGAAGAAGCATGCTCCATCGCATCCAGAATTATCTCACCTGTTATATCATCCCAAGGAGTTGTTATAATTCTTGCATCAGCATTATGTTCCTTTATCATATTTACAACTTCCACAAGCTTTTCCTCAGAGGCATTCTGGGAACGGCTGAGTACAACTGTTCCACAGGCTTCTATCTGATTCAGGAAGAACTCGCCAAAATTCTTGATATACATCTTTGCCTTAGTAACATCTACTACAGTAGTAGCACTGTTAAGAGTTATATCAACATTTTCTCCCGCCTTCTGTATAGCCTTGATAACATCTGAAAGCTTACCAACACCTGAAGGCTCGATGATAACTCTGTCAGGATTATATTCATTTACAACCTTCTGAAGAGCCTCACCAAAATCACCTACAAGTGAGCAGCATATACAGCCGGAATTCATTTCGGTTATATTGATACCGGCTTCCTTAAGAAAACCTCCGTCTATACCGATCTCTCCAAATTCATTTTCAATAAGCACAACCTGCTGACCCTTAAAGGCTTCGCTGATAAGCTTCTTAATAAGTGTTGTCTTTCCGGCACCCAGAAATCCGGAAATAATATCAATCTTTGTCATCATTTTTCCTCCTCACGACATTTAAATATCTGATATTCGTGATACCGTCACCCAAACGCTTTCGATTCCTACATCACGAATTTAAAAATCATTTTCAATTTCTATTGTACCAAACCTGTCAAGAGCAAAACCTTGAAGTAAAAACAAAATTATTATCATTAATGGTGACAAGGTGCCTGTCCCCTTGTCACCATTATTTCCAGGTATCCAGCTCGTCCTCCGGAATTCCTATCTCTCTTCCGGTAAATGTAAAAGGACTTCCTTCTTTCTTTTTCTTTTCGTAGTCCTTAAGTGCCTTAACTGCTATCCCACCCATCAGGGCACAGGCAGGAAGGTTAATGATGGTCATACCACCCATTGTTATATCGGCAAGAGCCCAGGCTGCATCCATCGGAATGACAGTTCCGAAAAAGATTATCACGGCACATATCAGATGGAATATATCCAGAAATTTTTTAGAAGGCATCTTCTTATGATTAAGGTAGGCAAGCGCATTATCAACATAAAACAGATTACCGAGAAGAGTTGTAAATGCAAAGAGAACCATGGCGATAGTTATAAATACAGGTCCTATCTTTCCAAAAACCGTGGAAATAGCATTTTGCACATACATAGCACCTGCAACTGCTTCACTTCTTTCGACTCCGGTTGACAGGCACATAAGCGCTGTAGCAGTACAAAGCAGGATCGTATCTATATATACAGAAAGCGTCTGAACCAGTCCCTGCTTAACAGGATGGGTAACATTCGCTGAAGCAGAAGCATTTGGCGCAGAACCAACACCGGCTTCATTTGAATAAAGACCTCTTTTGATTCCATAGACCATACAGGAACCGGCAACTCCGCCCAGAATTGATCTGAAATCAAATGCATCCTTCATGATAGTCACGAACATAGACGGTATATTTTTAATATTTACAAAGATTACTATCAGAGAAATAATGACATAGGTTATTCCCATAAAAGGAACGACCAGCTCTGTAAGTCTGACAACCTTTCTGCCGCCGCCCAGCATAAAATACGCCACAAGAACAGTAAGCAGAACTCCTATAATAAGCGCCACCACACTCACCTCTCCTCCGAGGAGGCTTACCATATGATTCTTGTAGAAGCCATAGGTCTCAAAGGAAGACTGCAGATTGTAAGCACAAAGCAGATTAAAGCCGAAGCCATAGGTGGCAATCAGAAAGATACAGAATATCACCGAGAGCCAGGGAGCTTTAAGCGCTTTCTCGATATAGTAGGCAGGACCGCCAAAATATGAACCTTCATCAGTCTTTTTCTTGAATATCTGAGCCAGTGTACTCTCCATAAAAGCCGATGATGCATTTATGATACACATTACCCACATCCAGAATACAGCTCCGGGACCACCCATACAGATAGCAGTAGATACTCCGACTATATTACCTGTTCCTACACGGGAAGCAGTAGAAACCATCAACGCCTGAAAGGAAGATACTGTTTTACCCGACTTATCCTCCGCAGGCTCCAGCAGCAGCTTACAGGACTCCCCAAAAAGTCTGAGCTGTACAAACCTTGTACGACAGGTAAAATATAATCCTGATATTGTCATTATGATAATAAGTATCGGATAGTACAGTACACTATCCATCATATTTAACACATTTAATATAGCTTCTCCCATATGTAATCCTCTTTTGGTTTATTTATGTGACAAGGGGACAGGCACCTTGTCACATTTGGTGACAGAGGGACAGGCACCTTGTCACATACTTACTTTGATAGCTCTAATATATCTCCGGGCTGTAATATAGTTTTGCCTGGTCCGTCAAACTGAGCCGCTACATTCTCATCGAAGCCCTTACCACTGTCTGACGGTACCATATGATATGGTATGCTGTGTTTTGCATTAACCAGCTTGGCACATTCTGTTGCCTCATTTACATCCATATTATATACGCCATCGCAGCAAAAGAATGCATAGTCAATTTCCTTAGAGGAAAGCTCTGTCATCTCCGTGGTCAGGGAAGTATCTCCGGAGATATATACACTTACACCATCTGTAAAGGTTAATATATATCCCACGCATTCCTCCTTAGCATGGTTTGAGTTATAGGCTGCTGTAGCTTCTATCTTTACATATCCCAGGTCAAAGCTCTGATATGAACCCTGACTCAGTGCCTCGCTATAAGTAATGATACTGCAGTCCTCATTTCTTTCTGAAATAAGCTCCATAGCTGTATGATCCTTATGAGCATGGGTTATAAGGATAAGATCCGCAGCCTCATCATAGCCATCTCCCATAAATGGATCTACATATATTACCTTTCCCTCAGAAGTAGTTATCCTAAGACTCGCATGTCCCTGATACAAAAGCTCTGCACTGCCTGCAGTTTCATCATCGGAAGTAGAATCGCCATCCGATGCCATATCATTTTTTGTATCGTCATCAAAGCCTTCATCATCGTCATCTTCCTCTGAATAATCTGCATTTCTCAGTTTTTCGATCTGCGCTTCTCTGGCTTCAGTAATTTCATCTATAGGGATATTATCCATTATTACCTTTCGCATCCTTATAAAGTCCTCATTTGTCGGCATATATCCCCCACATATTATGACATTCTGATCTTTGTCATAAAGATATATATAAGAGGACGAGCCATCCATCACATCATTATCCGACTCCGGATCAAGCTCCGCAAGTTTCTGCCTGTCAATGCCATTTTCAATATTTGAATACTGCTCATCGGTTAATGTCAAAGTCTTAATAGTACCCGATTCTATAACTTCCTGACCATCCAGTTTTGTCGGCATATTGATCAAAACCTCGTGATTAGTACATATTATGACTGTCACGTTCAGGCAGTCATAAAACTCTCCCCAACCGCTTTTAGTAAAGCTCACACCTGCAAAGTATTCTGAAGAAAAATCCTGAATTGCATTTTTAGCAGGTTCTTTACCTGCCTGGTCGGGAACTTCTTCTTTATCCTTCCCGCAACCGGTAATTAATACGAACAGCAAAGTATATATAGCTGCAAGCATAGCTCTCTTTATATATATTTGTTTCCCCAGCTTAAAACTATTCTTAAACATATCGCACCTACGCTTACTTATTCCATTACCCATGTGAACCTCCCACGACTAAAGTCGCGGGCTTCTAAGAGATAACCTCTATTTAAGAAGTATGGTATTTAAGTTTCCACCTATTACTAGGCAACCCTTATTCTTATAGGCGTGTCCACTTCACCTCTAGTGTATAGGATATTCATATCCACAACATTACTTTTGCGCATGATATTTAATGCACCATTTACATCAGCATTGAATATATATCCACTTGCTGTTTTGTATAGACCTCTTTGTATTCTCATGCCACTGAAGTTGTATTTTGTAAGGGTATCTGCATTATACTTAGGGATTTCATCTTTATCCCAGAAGCTTGATTTAGATGTATACGATTCTTCCTGTTTTACAAATACTATACCGTTCAGCTCGCACAGATATTCAAATTTCTTAAGTAGCCGACCAAATGGAATATTTACAAAATTCTGATTATCGTTTTTTCCTAATCTGGATTCTCGCTGAAATGTTTCATTATAACCCACAACAAGAGTACCTATATCATTTTCTATACAGTAATTGAATATGATACGAGCTGCTTTATTCATGTAATCATTGACCTTATTATTTCGGTCTCTGGCTATATCTTTCTGTCTGTTGGTTGTGACTTTACCAAAATGCTGTTTATCCTTTATAGACTGAAGACGTGCATTTTTCTTATTGAACCATTGGTTAATGGATTTGAGGCGCTTTCCATCTATGATGAAGCTTTTACCAGAATTTGATACTGCTGTAACAAGATTGTTTACACCCAGATCAAGAGCCAGTGCATTGTTTGGATTGAGATTTCTCTGAATACATTCAGCTTCGTAAATATACTGAATTTCAAAGAACCTGGCTTTTGATTTAGGTATGATGCGTATTTCTTTAATCTTCCTATCCACAAGTATAGGCGGAATGGTTATTTCCACTGGATCATGGTCTTTACGGAAACTGTTTGAATACGGAAGCACAAGTTTGTTTCCATTCAAACGGACAAAACCTATGATAAGGGTAGTATAACCATCTTTGGGAAGATAATAAGGCAGTTTACAGTCCTTAAAAGAATACTCGCCTTTTTTGGCAAGCTTTAAAAGTCCAAAGAATGATTTGAATGAGCCATCAACTTCCCTAAGGATCTGTTCAGCCATGTTTGAGTTAAGAGTTTTATAGTTAGGGCTGGATTTTAGCAGGCTGTAGTTTTGGTGGTAACTAAGATACTTACCTTCTTTAAAGTAATGCTGTCTGACGTTATAGATGGCTTCATTTGTAAGATTTTTAGCTATGTGACAGAGGTATTTAATAGAGTTATAGTCATTCTTTGACAAATGCTTTACCTGTTGTTTAACAGTTAGATACATGCAAGGATTTCCTTTCTTAAGACTCGGAATGAACTATATTCCTGTAATTATAATATAGCACGATTTTTTAGGAAATCTATGTAAAAAGATAAGACAGGCTGTATCTCATGACTAAAGTCACGAGTGTTAGCCCGCAATGCATAAATCTCCATTCATAGTGACAGTGCACCCGGTGACAAGGTGCCTGTCCCCTTGTCACACTTTAATAATAGTAACATAACTTATCTTTTAAAGAAACTATTGATTTATGCGCAGCTTTATAAAAAAATACCAGGGTATTCCCTGGTATTCTTTATAAAACACATCAATCCTCTTCACATCAACTAACATTGTCTGCATGAACCGGTTCAAAAGATCCTTGATGATATGTTAGAGTCAGTTTGTTGATGGCAATATATATTTCACGCTTCCATAATCATAGTTACCTTATAATTCAGCTTTATCTACTGCACTTTAGGTTCTGCCAAACCTTTTATAACATCCAACGGGAGCTTTGTCGCCTCTGCTATATCCTCAACTGTATTTTTCCCCAAATCAATTAAAGCTTTAGCAATTTCTATAGTCCTTGCATCAGCCGCTTCTTTCTTCATCTCTTCTGTAGCAATACACACATTTACCATCTCCTTTCCTTTATCAAACTCCAAGCCTGATCCTGTCACTTCATTTATAAGTTATACCGATTCTCTATCCATTTTTTTTAACATTATCACTTGCCAAAACATTTTTCAATAATTCTTTATATCCCCTCAGTAAGATTTATAAGCTAAAATACAACTACATACATACGCCATCAGCATTTATCCAATAGCCATCTATCATCTGATTGGTAACCATATATCCATCGCTTCCAAAGTAGTACCATAGTCCATTAATCTTCTGCCATGAACCTGACGCATACCATCCTGATGTATCCTCAAACCACCAGCCTGTACTGTCATACTTCCATGACCCTGTACCTTCATATGACCACACGCCATTACTTCCTAGCCAGCATCCATCTCTCCATTCATTTGCTGCCATATAACCCGAGGCATCAAAGTAATACCAGCTCCCGTCTATATTTGCCCACATATTACTATAATAATTACCTGATGCATCCTGATACCACCAGCCATTGCTGTCCATGTTCCAACCGATTTCCCCTGAAGAAGAACCACTACTTGATGAAGGACTTATGATTCCTTTGTCAAATGCACCTCTGGAGGAAAGATTGTTATATACTTCAGCAGAAACAGGAACTGAATACGTGGTAGGATACTCGCCATAAGAAGATGCACTGCTCGCGCTATCATAGCTGAAAAGCTGAGTCCAATAGTATCCATATTCACTATCTTCACAATACACAACACCTATACCGGTTGACACATATGGTTTTAAGATATTATCTCTATGTGATGTACTTGTCATCCAGTCTGACACTGCTGATTCTGCACTCACATAACCGGATGCTACATTTTCCCCTACATATGTTGTCCTGCCAACAAATGTTTTATAACTGGTTCCGTCAGGTCTGCTGTGAGCAAGCTTCTTACCCTCGTCAGGACTGGCAAGAACAGAGAGTTCATATGCTTCTCCAAGAACCAAGGCATCTGCAGATCTCTGCATGGCTTTTTCCATGAGTTCATAATCCATAACAAGAGCTGAGAGACCATTAGCTGCCCTCTGTTCATTAATCGCATCAAGACATTCAAATGCCATATCATACATACAGGTTACACTTACATCAACATAACTAGGTGCAGCATTAATTGTAATTATATTACTTTCACTAGCAAAAATTATAACGATAAGTAATAACGTCATAATTACGCATATGCTTTTATTAATTTTTTCAGAAAAAATATTACGCATAATCGTATTCCTCCTCTGTTCTCTATCGGCTTTTTCAGCAAATAAGACGGTCAGCAGCCAGCAGACCGTCTTATAATACACCTCTGATAAACATGTAATGCAATTATCCTCATTACCAAAGCCAGTAGATATAAGCAGCAATGATATACTTTAGCAATTAAGTATTACATATTATTTAACTGTGCCAATACTGTATCAATATCTGTTACAATGTCATTAATATTTACAAGGCCCTTTGTAAAATCATTATATTCTTTTTCTGTAATCTTGACTTCTGTTCCTGATTTTGGATATCCAAGCGCTATTACTTCATCATCATAATTTTGATAGGCTTTACCACACTCAACTTTTCCATTATCATATACTGTTTTAGATATACTATATATATTAAACAGATCCTGATCCGGATGAAATTCTCGAACAAAACCCGAATAAGATGTATAAGGATTATCAATTTTTACATAATCGCCTTTTTCGGCATCCCATTCTTCATCATGTCGATTTCCTTCGGGTACATATCCTTCTACCACTCCAATTTTTCCAGCAACATATACATTTTGTGTTCCATCACCGCAATAATAGCATCTTTCATATCCATCATGTCCCCATCCATTATCTACAGGATCATAAGTATATATTTCTATCATGGCACTATAATTATCAAAAGCATCCTTTCTTTCATATATATGAGCAAGTTCAGGATATTCATCTCCATCAAGATAAATAATCGCCCACTTTCCTTCTTCTTTCTTTTCTTCCTCCAAATATTCCTGTTTTTCTTCTTCTGAATCAAATTCCATATCTTCTAATTCTTTAGCCTCATCGTATTTATATGCTTCAACAAGACTAATTGCTGTAGCTTTCCAACCTTTTACTACATTTTCTTCATTCTCTTCCTCATTCTCTTCTTCCGTATTATCCCCTGTATAATCCTGCACCCAGGCACCGCTACTATCTACCCAACAGCCATCAATCCATTCATCTGCAGCCATGTAACCATCAGCCTTGAAGTAATAGCAGTTTCCATCTATCCATAACCACTGACTAACAGGATACCAGCCTGAACTGTCTGTATACCACCATCCGGTATCATTACTTGCCCAGTATCCACCGCTATAGCTTGTATTCCATGTTCCATCACTATTTAGCCAGCAGCCATCTCTGTAAGCCGAATATTCCATATATGCATTATCATCAAAATAGTACCAGTAGCCATCTATTTCTATCCATGACATTCCAACATATCCGGCGTCATAGATATATCTCCAGCCACCTTCATCCTGCTCCCACCATCCACCGGTAACAGCATGAACAGGAACATTGCTAAGTGCAATTCCCCCGACAAGAAGCGATGCTCCAATTGAAGCAATTAATCTTTTCATAGATTTTTTCATTTCACTATACCTCCATATCTTTTCGGAATATATATATTTAACAATGAATATTTTACCGCATTTTGCAGTAAGAATCAATTACCCAAATTATATATGCTATTATCTCCTCATAATTATAGGAGGTGATTATGTACCCAAGGATACGAGAACTACGTGAAGATCATGATATGAAACAGCGTGAGCCTGCTTCTATTCTTAACTGTTCTCAACAGGTATATAGCAATTATGAGTTAGGGCAAAGAGACATACCTACAGATATTCTAATACAATTATCCAGACTGTATAATGTATCAACAGATTATATCCTTGGATTAACTGATAACAAAAAATCGCACTAAAAAAGAGGCAACCCTGATTTGGTGTGCTACCCGTCAAGAGGACAGTGAATAATTAAAAAGTTTTGTGCCGCCAGTCGAGCAATCGGCTGGCGGTATTCTTATGCTGCCAAATGATAGTTCTCATGGTATTCGATAGGAGTCATCAAATGGAGATTCCGCTGTATACGTTCTGTGTTGTAGTAGTGGATATAAGACTCTATGGCGTTAATTAAACCTGTTTTTGAGGTAAAGCGTTTTCCGTAGTACGTCTCACGCTTTAGAATGCCCCAGAACCCTTCCATCGGACCATTGTCTATACAGTGAGCCACTCTGGACATACTCTGCTTCATATGGTGTTTCTTAAGCCTT
>DGRT01000174.1 GCA_002391105.1 Lachnospiraceae bacterium UBA4381
ATCATCAATCTCCCTGCAACAGTAGAGATGTCACTTCCACATGTATATGCCAGTCAGATAGAGTATATGAGCAAGAACATGAAGTATCGTGAAAATGTTATACTCTCACTTCATCCTCATAATGACAGAGGCTGTGGTGTGGCAGATGCTGAGCTGGGAATACTTGCCGGAGCTGACAGAATAGAAGGAACACTTTTTGGAAATGGTGAAAGAACAGGTAATGTAGATATCATTACTCTTGCTATGAATATGTACACTCATGGCGTTGATCCTGAGCTGGACTTCTCAGATATGCCAAGAATCCAGGAAATCTATGAGAAGCTTACAGGTATGGAGATATATCCAAGAGAGCCGTATTGCGGAAAGCTGGTATTTGCGGCATTTTCCGGTTCCCATCAGGATGCTATTGCAAAGGGTATGAAGTGGCGTGAAGAGGATCCGGACCAGATGTGGACTACTCCGTATCTGCCGCTGAATCCGGAGGATATCGGACGTACCTACGATGGAGATGTTATAAGGATCAACTCACAGTCCGGAAAGGGCGGAGTTGGCTTCATACTTGAGACAAAGTACGGCTTTAATCTTCCTAAGAAGATGAAAGAGGATGTGGGCTATGCTGTTAAGAGTGTTTCCGATCATGGTCATAGAGAGCTGCAGCCTGAAGAGGTATATAAGGTATTTAAGGAAAGATTTGTTAATATCGATGCTCCTATAGAATACAAGGAATGTCATTTCCAGCAGGTTGATGGTATAAAATGTGAGCTTACCATTGAAAGAGATGGAGTACACAAGGTATATCATGGACAGGGAAATGGACGTCTTGATGCTATAAGTAATGCCATAATGAGGCATTTTGCTGTTACCTTTGAGATAGTAAACTATGACGAGCACGCACTTACCAGAGGATCTAATTCTCAGGCGTGCGCCTATGTAGCAATTCAGGTTGCCGGTCAGGAGGAGATAATCTACGGTGCCGGTATCCATACAGATATTATAGAGGCTTCTGCCTATGCACTTATAAGTGCTGTTAATAAGGCTCTTCAGTCAAAGCACCTTAGCTAAGACCGGAGCGTGTGACGGAGTAATGGAATGTCAGATAGAGAAGATGACAATATAATATATGTCTCCGGACCTGAGGAGGTCGGCAGGGAGAACGAGAAGAGACAGGCTGAGCAGAGAAAAACCGGAATGACTATCATATTGGTAGTTATGGTGGCTCTCGTTATAGTTGGCGTGGCAGTCTTCGTTCATCTTCGCATGAGAACCTATAAGGGGGTAAAGGTGCTGAACTCAGCCGAAACCTCCTTTGATTCCAATGCGGATTATCTAAGGTTTGGTGACAATCTGCTTAAATATACTCCTGATGGCGTTTCGTATATCAACAGTAGTGGTGATGTAGTCTGGACTGCCGGAGAAGATTTCCGGGTTCCGATAGCGGCTGTGAGGGGCGACTATGCTGTGGTAGCCGATAAGGGCGGTAATCTTGTGGCAGTGTTTGGATTAGAGGGGCAGATAAGCTCACTCAAGATGCCATATAGCATCTGCGATATAGATGTGGCGAGACAGGGCGCATTTTCCGTAATACTCGAATCTGATGAGACCAACTATATCTATATGTATGATAAGAATGGCGAGATCATATACGAGATGCAGACCTCTATAGACAAGAGCGGATACCCTATGGATATAAGTCTTTCTGAGGATGGACAGAAGCTTTTTTCCAGTTATTTCAGATTGGACGGAGTTAATATCAGGAACAATCTGACAGCATACAACTTCGGGGAAGTAGGTCAGAATGAAAATGCTGACCGTATGGTGGGTGGATATTCACTGGAGGAGGAAATGGTTCCCAAGGTGGAGTTCGTTACAAATGATATTGTAGCTGCATTTTCCGATTCAAAGATCAGACTCTATAATATGAAGGAGATTCCTTCGGAGAGGGCAACTATAGAGTATAAGGGGGAGATCTCCAGTATATTCTATTCAGAGGACTATCTTGGGTATATCATACCGAGTCCTGATGCCGGAACCAGCGCGGATCATATACTCTACGCTTTTGATATGTCCGGGAAGCCCAGCTTTGAGTATTCATTTAGCATGGATTATGACAAGATATATGCCGATAAGGATGAGATAATCATAACCGGAGGCAATCAGTGCCTCATTATCGAAAATGGTGGAAGAACCAAGTTTACTTATACATTTGATAATTCTATCAAGTCCATGACGCCTGCTGCCAAGAGAAATGAATACGTTGTGAACTTTGAAAATAAAACTGAAACTATCAGACTTAAAACAGAGGAATAGACTATGTATTATATAATGTTTTCGGTTATAGCCATTCTTCTTATCTGTGGACTGGTAGGGCTGAAGAGAGGGCTTTTTAAGATGGTTTTCGGATTTCTGGCTCTTGTCCTTTCTATCGGAATTACCTATGTTGCCAGACCCTTTATATCAACCTATATTATAGAAGAAACTGATATAGATGAAAGACTTGAAGAGCGGGTATATACTAAGCTTGAATCGGAAATGCAGAAAAAGGTTGCTGATTCCCTCAAGGCTTCAGGAGTTACTACAGGCCTTTCGGATATGGCTGAGGATGAAACCAGCTTTCTGTTATCGGTGGATCCGGATAAGGCATCCCAGGTACAGTTCATAGATGATTTTGATATGCCTGAAACCTTTAAGCAGGCGTTCATCAGCAATAATAATGATTCTATGTATGAGAAGCTTGGAGTGGACTCTTTTTATAAATATATATCAAAATATACAGCATATCTTTTGATAAATGTGGGTACCTTTTTAGGACTTTTTATCGTGATACGGCTGGTATTTCTGATAATTGCCCTTGTTATCGGCTGGATAATGAAGGAGGCTCCGGTACTCGGTATCATGAACCGTGTGGGAGGAATGGTATTCGGTATTTTTATAGGCTGCATACTCATATGGGTATTTATGATCATAGCAGGCTTTGCGTTTGGGGCAAGCTATGACAATATGATAGCCGGTAATCCGGTGCTGGAATTCATAGACAGTCATAATCTTATAACGACGATCATAACTAAGTGATGACGTACAGATTTTTGAAGAAGGTTTCTTAGGTGATTATGTGATCTGGGAGGTTACATATTATACTTGAAAATATAATTGGTTAGGATGTAGAAATGCTTTTCACATCCTAACCTTTTTTGTATAATAATGGTAGTTGTTGCGCTTTTGTTGCTATGCTGGTGTTATTATAACGGCATAACAATAAAACTATGATTTTAGATGTTTCTCAAAAGAGAAGAAAGGAAGACTAAAATGGCAGTTAAACAGGATTTTGAAAAGTTATTAAGTGATCTTAAGACTAAGATTGATGCTTCGGAGGAGTCTGCATCCAGACCGCTTATAGCACAGTATATCTATCTAAAGTATGAATACCAAAATGAACAGAATATGGCTGATACTGCTGAAAACCAGCAGGCGCTTGAGAGGATAAAGAAGGGTCAGTGGACAGAAGCAGAAACAAAGAGAATGGATGATCTGGAAGCTGTAGTTGAAAGGATAAGTCTTAGTTATCTTTATACCAATCTGCCTGTAAACGAACGTCTGTACGAGTTTATACACAATTTCCCTATTCCTATGGTATCTGTGGATCCTAACAATCCTGATGGACCTAAGAAGAGAGGGAGAATCGACCTGGATGAGGAACAGCAAAAGGTTGTAGATGCGGAACGTGAGCAGCTAAGGAGAGAGGACGCTGCTTATCTTGCTGAGCATCCGGAAGATCTATATAACACTCATGGGGTTACAAGCCCGGAGCGATATGATGCTGTAAACAAGAAATGGGATAATATCACACCATATGTAAATAAGGAAATGTATGATGATATGCATTCCCTTAGTGTGAATGGAGTCGATTATAGCAAACTATTTGAAGGAATGCGTTTTCATACACAGGCCCAAAACAGAGAAGCTGGAGTATTCTGTGCCTTTCTTATGGCAAAGAAGGGGCTATCACCTGATAAGGCTATAACCTTCAGTCAAAAGGATCCTGGATATCAGGAGGCTCTCAAAGAGTTTGGTCAGTTTCTTTATGATAACAGGGTATTTGGAGAGCCGGCGGTTTCACCTGAGGAGACTAAGAAGAGAATTGCAAATGTAGTCAATTTGATGAAGGAGGCTACTGAGACTCTTAAAGCCTGGAAGATACCTGATATAGACTATACTGATCCAAGTCAGGTGGAGCGGCACAAGGCTGTTCTTATTGGGTTGTCTGACATGACCAATAACTTCAATCAGGAGTTCGAGAACTTTTCGAAGTATGCTCCTAATTTCATGGCAGTTGCAACGGAAGTTCTCGGAGGTAAAAAGGCATATAATGATATCACAAAGACATGGGCCAGAATGAATTCTTTGTCGGGAATGATATCTGATGCTTACAGGCCGGTTAGTGGACAAATAGATAAGAGGGCAATGGAATCCAGTGCTAAAAACCATGCCTTTTTTAGGAAACTGCTTGGTGATCTGCAGGGAATGTTCAGAGGAAAAACAGTTGGTCAGTATATGGAAGAGATGAACAAGGCTCCATTCTATAGACTTACCGGAACTACCATGCATAGACTGGTTATTGCAATCAGTCCTTCATTAAATGCGAATTCTTCGATAGAATACGTGGAAGGTAAAAACAAGGAAAGGTTTGAAACAATTTACAGACCTCAAAGAATGGTTCTGGATCAGATGCTGATAGATGACTTTAACGAAAACGTCAAAATTGGCGCGAGCAATATGATGAACTATATTGGAACTACGGCAAAAGATGGTATAGTTCTTCCTAATCTGGAGCATGTTTTTGAAGAAGGTATAACACCACAGGATAGCTATAACAGAATGAAGAATTCTGAGGCTGGGCAGAAGGTTCAGGAGATAACAAACTCCGCATTCGACAAGTTTACAACGCTTATTCTTGGAAAGGATGAGATGCTTGAATTCCTGAATAAGACGGATCTGGATACCATTAAGATTGATGGAAAAACTCCGGAGGAATTATATGGCGAGAAGTATGCTTTTATTGAGGATGAGGCTGACCGAAATCTTATGATAAAAGCTGAGGTTGTAAATGAGATTACAAGGGGTGGTAAAGAGGTTTCTGTAGAAAACTATGCTTTAAGTGGCAATGGTAAGCTCGAAAAAGTTGAGGATAACAGGATAACTTATTCTAAGGTGCAGTTGGATGATATGACGGCATATGTCATGGAATTAAATGATCTGCATGAAAACTTTATAAAGGTAAGAGACCTGTTCAAGAAATATCAGGATGATCCAAAGGCAAACTTTGAAAGAGGAGCAAAAGCTGAAGGAAGTGATCTATATCAGAATATGGTAAAGGCACTGAATACCTGTATAGCCAAAACTGAGGTAAGAGTTAATCAGAATGCAACTGTAGATGATATACAGAAGGCTATGCTTGAGTATCAGAAAGCAGCAGATATCTACTATAATGCAAGAAAGGGAAGAATCATAGGACCTATCACCGGAAAGGGTCAGGTAAGACTTGGACTGGCTGATGATGCGAAGAAGTTTATCAATCAGAGATGTGATAAACTGAATATCCTCTCAAGAAGCTTCTATACACCAAAGGCTGAAGGGAAAAATCCTTCTCCGAGTATTGGAACAATATATAAAGGAATAGAGTTTAAGTCGGAACTTCAGGGAAATGTAGTTAAACCGGAAACCTTCAGAGCTAATCCTCTTGTAAAGGGTGAATATGAGAGAAAAATTGATGCGGCTCAGGCAGAGATGGAGGATCGTAACAAGGATCTTGAGAATAATGCAGTCTATAAGGCTGTAATGAAGGGCAATTATAAGTATCCTCTTGAGAAGTGGAATGAGATACAGGAGAAGAGCGTTAAGATCATAGAAACTGCTGAAGAACACCTGAAGCAGATTAAGGAAGCACAGCAGAAGGATTTTGCTGTGGATTATGAGTTAAGATTTAAGAAGGTGCCAGAGTTGAAGGACCCTCTGACAAGATATGTCCTTGGCAATCATCCTGATGGCTTAGATGCAAATGCTACTGAATCAGATGTAAATGAAGTCTATGACCGCGCTACAGAAGTTATAACCTGTCAGATACTTGCAAATAGAGGCAAGAGAACACTTGCACAGGGAATAGCTTTAGAAGGAAAGAGCATGGATGACTTCAGAGAGGTTGTTCATGAAATCCTTATGGAGGGTAAAACATTCCATGCTCCTAAAGCTGATAATATGGCTAGGCTTATGGAAAATAATCAGCTAAAGGACAGCTTCATGAGGGCTTATGCTCAGAAACAGGCTGAAGCAGCCCAGAATGCAAAGAACAAGAAGAAGAATATTGATCTTGATAAGGCAAATGAGAAGAAAAATACCATAAAGATCAACTAATTGTGACATAGGCAGGTGACAGGGGGACAGGCACCTTGTCACATTCTAAAGGTGGTGAGGGGTGGATTATCTATCCCATGTGGGGCGGGCAAAACCGTCCCACTTTTTTTGTGGGATGGGAACAGGTGCCTTTCACAGCTCTGCGTTAAGTTAGTAACCCCAAAGTGATCTGGTAAAGTGAAATAGGATATATTTCGTAGATATTGTGTCAGAATTATAATACCGATACAAGATTTTGAGCTATCGAAAAGCAAGGCAAAATATTGATAAAAAAAGCAGAAAAAAATTTCAAAAAAAGTGTTGACTTTAAGGTTTCAAAGTAGTATTATGAACAAGCTGTCGCTGAGAGATACAGAAACGAAGGGCTTGCAGGAGCGATGGTTTTTTGTTCCTCGGAGAACAAAGAAATGTTCTTTAACAATAGAATAATGATGACAACCCCGAAAATTCTTTTAAATAATTTTCGGAACTGAACGAAACAAAACCTAACAGTAAATGATGGAATGGTAATGTTAGAAAAGCTAACGTTAGATCATGACAAGGATAGTTGAGGAATCAACACAAACTTTATTTGAGAGT